>NZ_CAJPGY010000029.1:0-83747 GCF_905339915.1 Burkholderia sp. BCC1985 | reverse complement strand
CGACGACGTGATGTACAAGTCGATCGCTGTCGGCTTCGCGTTCTTCACGATCGCGACGATTCTCGGTGCGCTGTGGGCCGCCGAAGCATGGGGAGGCTACTGGAGCTGGGACCCGAAGGAAACCTGGGCGCTGATCGTGTGGCTCAACTACGCGGCCTGGCTGCACATGCGCCTGATGAAGGGCCTGCGCGGCGCGGTTGCCGCCTGGTGGGCGCTCACCGGCCTGCTCGTGACGACGTTCGCGTTCCTCGGCGTCAACATGTTCCTGTCGGGGCTGCACAGCTACGGGCAACTCTGAAGCATGCTGGGCGTTTCCTACCATGTTCTACCCATGCACTTCGGCGAGCATTACCCCTACCCGCCGCCGGCGTGCCGGACCAGAATGTCCGAACGAGCATCGCCGCATTCCGGATGCGACGCAGGAGGAACTGCCATGAGACGCGTCTATTTTCTGTTGCCGACGGCGCAATGCGCGCGGTCGATCGTCGGCGAGCTGCTGTCGCTGCGAATCGAGTGGCGACATATCCATTGCCTCGCGAATCACGATGTCTGGCGCGACGACTTGCCGGAAGCCACGCTGGTGCAACGCAGCGACCTGCTGCCGTCGCTCGCGCGCGGCACCGCGGTCGGCTCCGCGACCGGCATGCTGATGGGGCTGATCCTGCTGCTGGTCCAGCCCGCGGGTTTGCCGATCGGCGGCGGGATCGTCGTGGCGATCACGCTGTTCGGCGCGGCCTTCGGCGCATGGGTGGCGACGATGATCGGCATCGACATGCCGAGCACGCGCCTGAAGCGTTTCGAGGAGGGCATCGAGCATGGCGAGCTGCTGATGATGATCGACGTGCCGACCGACCGTGTTCACGAGATCGAAGACGCGATCAGGCTTCACCATACGGATGCGCATCTGCAGGGAGAGGATCCGACTGTCCCGGCATTTCCATGAGCGACGGGGCCGGCCGAACGCCGGCCGCGACAGCGCTACACGTTGCCGGGAGCCATCGCTTCATGGCGCCGGGCAACGTGCCGTGCGCGCGATGCCGGCAGCGTTGCCGCGCAGGCTGCCGCGGGTCGCGCGTGTTGCGCGTTTTTCAGCGTTTTTCAATTCGCGGCGAGCAGCCGCTTGTAGCGCGCGAGCACGCGCGGCACGTACTCGCGCGTCTGCGGCATCGCCGGGATGCGATACCCGGCCCGAATCACGGCATTCTCTCCGGCGTTGTACGCAGCGAGCGTGAGTTCGACGTTTTCCTTGAACAGGTCGAGCAGGAAGCGCAGATACCGTGCGCCGGTCAGCACGTTGGCGCGCGGATCGAACATGTCGCCGCCCGAGAAGCGCCGGGCCGTTTCCGGCATCAGTTGCATGAGCCCGAGCGCGCCTTTGTCCGATACCGCCTTCGGGTTGTATCCCGATTCGACGTCGATCACGGCGCGAAGGAGTTCGGGCGGAACATTGAACGACCGGCTCGCCTCGGCGATCACGTCCTCGAACGACGACGCGACGACGTGTTTCGGCGCGACACGCTTCGTCGTGGATGCGGCCGGCCTGGCGGCCGGCCTCGCGGCCGCGACGATCACTTTCAGATTGACCGTGGTGGGCACGTTGGTCAGGACGATGACCCCGTTCTTCGCCACCATGCCGAATATCTGCGCGTGAGCGGCGCACGACCATGCCGAGCCGATTCCCGCGCATGCGGCGACGATGATGGTCTTTCGTAATCCGGACGAAGGTTGGCTGTGCATCTTTCAGGCCTCCTGCATCTGCATTTTCGTGGTCGGTTGATCGCATCGACAATGGGGCATCCTCCTACAATTCGATGCCGGCGGAGACGCTGCCGAGGTGGCGGTGCAAAACTGTTACACAAGGAATCGCCGGTAAGATTCGGTAATCCGGCGAAGTTGACGATCCTTACGCGCAACAGTTGTTTTCTGCTCGATGCAACCGTGGTTGCAGAAGAAATCATTTCTCGCGCGGCGAAAGCGATCGGATAGTCCCGCCATCCGTAGTCTTACTGATGCGACGCACCACCCCGAAACGATTCACGCCTGAAACATTCCCGTCGTCGCACGACGTTTCCGCAGATGCATGCCCGGCGCGGGCGCTCGCGCGCGGCGCGGTGGCGCGATCCTTGCTCGGACGAGGAGCGTGGCCAATCGCTCGCGAGGCGGGCCACCAGACCGGACCGAGGAAATCATCAGAAAGGGCGTCCGGCACCGTGCAACCGAGGCATCGATGTCCAACGGGGGTGTAAGCGCGGGAACACTTGGGGGAAGTCGTGAATACTAAATATCGCGTGATAATTGCAGAAGATCACGATCTGCTGAGAAACGGGCTCCGGTCGATGCTTTGCGCACAAGGCGATTACGAAGTCGTCGGCGAAGCGCGGGACGGCAAGGAGGCATGCCATCAGGCAATGACGCTCGCGCCGGACCTGATCCTGATGGATCTGTCGATGCGCGGGATGAACGGCATCGATGCGAGCGCGACGATCAAGCGCCGAACGCCGTCCGTCCGGATCGTCGCGCTCACGGTGCACCAGAGCGAAGAGTATGTGCGCGAGGCGCTGCGCGCGGGTGTCGACGGCTACGTGCTCAAGGACGTTTCGTTTGACGAATTGCTGCTCGCGATGCGCATGGTCATGCAGGGGAAGAAGCACCTGAGTGCCGACGTGTACGGCTACATGGTCGACTCGTTCGTCAGCGGTCGCGAAATGCCCGCGCCGAAAAAGGCGTGGGACATCCTGACCGCACGCGAACGCAGCGTGCTGAAACTGATCGCGGAAGGACGCACCAACCGGCAGGTCGGTCAGTACCTGAACCTGAGCCCGAAGACGATCGAGAAGTACCGGGCGAGCATGATGCACAAGCTCCATCTCGCGAATCTGACGGAGCTGGTGCTCGTCGCGATGAACATGGGTCTGTTGACGACACTCGCGGCGAAATGCGCGGAGCCGAACGTGGACGAGGTGTCGACGCACGCAGTCGCCGACGGCGTGCAGGCGGCAGGCGCCGTCGCGCGGCTGGACGACTATCCGGCGGGCGGCGTGAAGGGCTGAGCGCGGCTGCGCGTCAGAGCGGCCAGGTTGCCGACACGCGCGTACCCGTCGCGGCGGACGACTGGATCGCAAACGTGCCGCCGTGCGCCTCGATGCGGTGCTGCATGCCGATCAGGCCGAGCCCGGCCGTGCGCGCGTCGTCCGTCGAAAGCGGGCGACGTTCGTAGCCGACGCCGTCGTCGTCGATCGTCAGCATCAGGCTGCCGGCATCGTGTTGCAGGCTGAGCACGATCTCGGTGGCCTGTGCATGCTTGACGATGTTGTGGAGTGCCTCCTGCGCGACTCTGAACGCGTCGGCCTTCAGATGATCCGGTATGTCGTCGTCGTCGACGTCGCAATTGAACTCCACCGACAGCGGGTCCGCGTCGCGCTCGATGCGCCGGCACAGCGAAGCGAGCGCGGCCGGCAGTCCGAGCTTGTCGAGTATCGGCGGCCTCAGTTCGCCGCAGATCTGGCGGACTTCGCCGATCGTCTCGCGAATGCGCAGCACGGCGTCGTCGAGCAGCGTCGTCGCGTCGGCGATCTCGCCGCGGCGAATGCGCATGAGCGCGTCCTCGTTCATCAGCTTGATGAGCGTCAGCGCCTGGCCGAGCCCGTCGTGCAATTCCGCGGCAAGCCGATGCCGTTCCTTCTGCTGGCCCATCAGGAGATAGGTGTTGCAGGCGTGCACGCCCGCATCGTTCGCCGCGGCGCCGCGCCGTTCGGGCTCGGGCGTCGACGGTTCCTCGAACAGCGTCAGCGACAGGTGCGTGTCGGGAAGGGCCTGCTGATGTACGACGAATCGCGCGGGATGGCCGCTTCGCCCGCTGAGCATCGCAGTGAACGAATGATGCTGAAGGGCGACGCTCGTGGACAGCTCGCTCGCCAGCTCGGCGTGGGCGTCGTCGGGCGCCAGGTCGGACAGATGCCGGCCGACGAGTTCGGCGGCCGTGTAGCCGAACAGCGCCGCGGCACTGCGATTGACCGATACGAAGGTGCCGTCGTCGGCGAGAATGGCGAGCGCCGCTCCACGCGCATCGGTGACGACAGCACTGCGGCGATCATCGGGACGCACCGCGCTGCGCAGCTTGCGCATCGCATCGATCAGATCGAGCAGCCTGATTCGTGGTCCTTCCGGCTGGCGTTCAGTCATGGTATCTCCCGAAGCGCAGTTTTCAGGAAACCGTAAGGTTTCGGTCATTCTAGGACGTGACCGACTCGGCCCGCAACATGGGGATTTCGCGCGTACGTCTTGGGGAAATACCTTCCGTATGCAACGGGAAATCCCGCCAAGCGGGCATGTCCTACCGGCCTTTGGGGGGCGTCATCCCATGACGCTCGCGACCGGATTCATGACACTTCAGTGGCGGGGCACGGAATTGTCCGCTGCCTGGGCGCGTCTCAGGGAGGCTGGTATGAACAGGATCGGAAGATCGACGATGGGCGCACTCGTGGTCGCGGGCGTCGCGCTTGCCGCGACGCCCGCGTGGTGTGCGCCCGATGGCAGCGCGATCGAGAACGCCGGCAGTGCGGCCGCGGAAAACGCCGCCGCGAGCACGAGCGTCACGGAGAATGGTGCGCCGGATGCCGTCGAGAGCATGACGGGAATGACCATGCAGAACGGTGGCGAAGATCCTGCCGGAAACGCCGCCGACAGCGCGGCGACGCACGCCGCGGAGCACGCGATGGAGCCCGCTGCGGAACACGCGATGGAACCCGCCACCGAGCCCGCGATGCAGCCCGCTGCGGAGCACGCGATGGAGCCCGCCACCGAACCCGCAATGCAGCCCGCCGCAGGGCACGCGATGGAGCCCGCAACCGAACCCGCGATGCAGCCCGCCGCGGAGCAGGCGACGGAGCCCGCTACCGAGCCCATGACGCAGCCCGCCGCGGCGCCCGCCAACGATAGCCCCGCGGCGCCCGCGCCGGCCGCACCCGCCGCAAAACCGGCGGACAAGGCCGCCTCGCAGATGACCGACGGCGCGACCGAAGCCGCCGGCATGCACATGCATCATCACGCCGTGATGCCGGGCACCGTGCACACGATGGTCCAGTATGCCGAGCCGTCGGTCCAGCTCGTGCGCGACGACGGCCGGACCGTCTCGCTGGTCAAGGAACTGGACGACGGCCGGCCGGTGATCCTGACATTCATCTACACCAGTTGCACGACCATCTGCCCGATGATCAGCCAGACGCTCGAGCAGCTGCAGGGCGAACTCGGCGCCGATCGCGACAAGGTGCACATCATGTCGATCTCGATCGATCCCGAGGCGGACACGCCCGAGCGGCTCAGGACCTACGCGGCACGCTTCGAAGCCGGCCCCGAATGGCAGCACTACACCGGTACCGTCGATGCGAGCGTCGCCGCGCAACGCGCGTTCAACGTGTATCGCGGCGACAAGATGAACCACACGCCGGTGACGTTCGTGCGGGCCGCGCCGGGCCAGCCGTGGCTGCGTATCGACGGCTTCGCGACGCCGACCGAGCTGCTCGCGGCCTATCGCGATGTCGTTGCGTCCAACTAGGTATCGCGTCTCTGAAAGGAGCGTCGAAATTGGACAACAAGCACCGTGTGCTGATCGTCGAGGATCAGCATCTGTTGCGGGTCGGCCTGAGTCACCTGGTTTCCGAGCTGGCCGACTACTGCATCGTCGGCGCGGCGAGCGGCGGGGTCGAGGCCTGCCGTCTCGCCGAGAAGACGCGGCCCGACCTGATCCTGATGGATCTGTCCATGCCGGGCGGCAGCGGCTTCGAGGCGATCGCGACGATCAAGCGCGACGTGCCGCATGCGCGGATCATCGTCCTCACGGTTCATCGCAGCGAAGACAACGTCAGGGAAGCGTTTGCCGCCGGCGCGGACGGCTACGTGGTCAAGGATTCGCCGTTCGCCGACCTGGTGCGCGAGATGCGCTTCGTGATGCAGGGCAAGTGCGTGGTCAGCCTCGACGCCTATCGCGCCCGCGCCGGCCTGCACGGGCTGCGCGACGCGAACGCGCACCGGGCGCGATTGTGGAATGCGCTGACGAATCGCGAGCGCACGGTGTTGCGTCTCGTCGTCGAGGGGCACACGAGCCGGCAGGTCGGCGAGTGCCTGAAGGTCAGCCCGAAAACGGTGGACAAGCACCGCGCCAATCTCATGCGCAAGCTCGGCGTCGTGAACCTGACCGGCCTCGTTCACTTCGCGATCGACGTCGGTGTGCTCGCGCTGAACGACGACGACCGTGTGTAAATCCCCTCCATTCGGGCAGGGCCCAACAGGGGGGGATTTACCCATGGGGATGGACGGCACTCCCTACTTCTGACCCGTACCGGCGTGAACAAGAATGCAATCAACGGCATCGGCGGCGCCGGTGCCGCGGGTCGATACAGGGAGGCAGCCGTGAGCCACGAATCGTTCTCGATCCCGGCCGGCGGGCCGGGCCGGCGGCAGCGTGACGAACGACGCGTGTGCCGCGCGTGTGCGAGTCGCGGCTTCACGCTGCTCGAGCTGCTCGTCGTGATGGTCATCATCGGGTTGCTGGCAGGGCTCGTGGCGCCACGGTATTTCGAACAGGTCGGCAAGTCCAACGTCAAGATCGCGCGTGCGCAGATCGTGTCGCTCGGCCAGGCGCTGGATCAATACCGGCTCGACGTCGGTACCTATCCGACGACCGAGGAGGGGCTGGATGCGCTCGTGAACAAGCCGCAAAGCGCATCGCGGTGGAGCGGTCCCTATCTGCAGAAGGCCGTCCCGGTGGATCCGTGGGACCGGCCCTATCAGTATCGTTCACCGGGCGAGCACGGCGACTACGACCTGTTCTCGCTCGGCAAGGACGGACGCGGCGGCGGTACCGGCGAGAACGTGACGATCTCGTCGTGGTAGGGGCGCATGGCCGCGGTCGCGGCGCGCGTCGTGAGCAGCTCGCAAGGAGGCTCGACGTGAAATTCGTGCTGCATGTATTCGATACGAGCGGCTCGGTGCAGACGCTTCGCATCGACAGCGATTCGCCGGCGAACGCGGCCTCGCTCGCGCGTGCGCGCGGCCTTCGCGTCGTATCGGTCAGCACGGACGCCGGGCGGCAGCGGCGCGGCGCGAACCGGCTCGGCATGCCGCGTGCGCGGTTCGACGTCGACATGTTCGCGCGCGAGCTGGCGGCGCTGCTCGATGCGGGTGTCGGCCTCGTCGACGCGCTGCGCACGCTCGGCGGCAACGCGCGGCGCGAAGCGTCCGCACAGGTGTGCCGCGACCTGCTGCGGCAGCTCGAGGAAGGGCAGTCGCTGTCGGCGGCGCTCGAGCATGCGAGCCCGATCTTTCCGCCGGTGCTGGTGGCGTGCGTGAAGGCGAGCGAGCAGACCGGCGGCCTGGCCGACAGCCTGACGCGCTATTCGCACAACAGCGCGACGCTGCGCGAGTTGCGCGCGCGGGTCGTGTCGGCGGCGATCTACCCGACGGTGCTGCTGTTCGTCGGTGCGGCCGTCGTGCTGTTCCTGCTCGGCTTCGTGGTGCCGCGCTTCGCGACGCTGCTCGAACACAGCGGCCGCGAGCTGCCGCTGATGTCGCGGCTGCTGATGGCGTGGGGCGGCATGGTGCACGCGCACGGCACCGAGCTGGCCGGCGGTCTCGCGGTGCTGGCGGTGGCCGCCGGTGTCGCGCTGCGGCGGCCGGCGCTGCGCATCTGGCTCGCGGATCGGCTGCTGGCGCTGCCCGGCATCGGGCAACACTTCCGCGTGTTTCGCCAGTCGCAGTTCTATCGCACGACGGCGATGCTGGTCGACGGCGGCATTCCCGCCATTCGCGCGTTCGATCTCGCACGCGGCCTCGTCGGCCGCGCGGACCAGGCCGCGCTGGCGCGCGCGCTGCAGCAGGTCCGCAACGGCGCGAAGATGTCCGACGCGTTCCAGCAGGCCGGTCTCGCGAATGCGATCGGCTACCGCCTGCTGACGGTGGCCGAGAAGACCGGCGGGCTCGGGCCCGTCCTCGACCGGATCGCCGCGTTTCAGGAAGCGCAGGTGTCGCGCACGATCGACCTGATTTCGCGGCTGATCGAACCCATGATGATGATCGTGATCGGCGTGGTGATCGGCGGCATCGTCGTGTTGATGTACATGCCGATCTTCGAGATCGCGTCGAGCATTCAGTAGCCACCCCGGAGACGCGCGTGGACACCCTCACATCCTCCCCCGACAACCCGCCCGACGCGGACGCCGAACTGCGCGACCTGCTGCGCACGCTCGGCGAACGGCACGGTTCGGGCCTGCGCGCGCTCGAGGCATTGACGGCGCAGACGGCGCTGGGTGCGGACGAGATGCGCGAGCGGCTCGCGTCGCAATTCCGGATGAAGCCGATCGGCATGCGCGAACTGAATCGCCTGGAGCCGGATTTCGAGCTGGTGCCGTTCGTCGAGGCAACGGCGCGCCTTTGCGTGTGCCTGCGCGATCCCGACTGCGGCGCGCTGCTGTTCGCGATCGCCGATCCGCTCGATGCCCGCACGCGCGGCTGGATCGAGCACCGGATGCGTGCGCACCCGGCGCTGCCGTACGGATGGGCGCTCGCGAGCGCGGGCGACCTGGGCGCCTATCTCGCCGTGCGGGAGAAGGACATCCGCGCGATGGATTCGCTCGCGTTCGACGATCCGATCCAGAGTGCGCCCGATCCGGCGTCGCTCGCGTTGACGCTGCAGGGCATCAGCAGCGACGACAGCCCGGTGGTGCGTCTGCTCAATTCGACGATCTACGACGCGCTCAAGATGCTGGCGAGCGACATCCACCTCGAATGCCGGGCGAACGGCTTGATGATCAAGTGCCGGGTCGATGGCGTGCTGACGGTGGTGGGGCGCGTCGAGGGCCGCGACGTCGCGGACCAGGTGCTGTCGCGCGTGAAGGTGATCTCCGAGCTCGATATCGCGGAGCGCCGCATTCCGCAGGACGGGCGCTTCAAGGCGATGTACGCCGGACGCGAGATCGATTTTCGCGTATCGATCATGCCGAACCAGTTCGGCGAGGACGCGGTGTTGCGGATTCTCGACCGCTACCAGCTGTCCCAGGCGTCGGGCGGCCTGACGCTCGAGGCGCTGGGGTTCCAGCCCGCCGACACGCGCTTCATGCGGTCGGTCGCGTCGATGCCGTACGGGATGCTGCTCGTCACGGGCCCCACCGGCAGCGGCAAGACCACGACGCTTTATGCAATCCTCACCGAAATCAACAACGGGCTCGAGAAGATCGTGACGATCGAGGATCCGGTCGAATACCAGCTCGGCGAGATCCTGCAGATACCGGTCAACGAGGCGAAGGGCCTGACGTTCGCGCGCGGCTTGCGGTCGATCCTGCGGCACGATCCGGACAAGATCATGGTCGGCGAAATCCGCGATCCGGAAACCGCGCAGATCGCCGTGCAGGCCGCGCTGACCGGCCACCAGGTGTTCACCACCGTGCATGCGAACAACGTGTTCGACGTGATCGGCCGTTTCACGAACATGGAGGTCGATCCGTACAGCTTCGTATCGGCGCTGAACGGCGTGATCGCGCAGCGGCTGCTGCGCCAGTGCTGTCCGGACTGCCTGGACGAGGACACGGTCGACGCGGATGCGCTCGCCCGCTCGGGCATCGACCCGGACACGGCCGGCAGCTACCTGTTTCGCCGCGGTACCGGGTGCGCGATGTGCCGCGGCAGCGGCTATCGCGGCCGCCGCGCGATCGCGGAAGCGCTGCGCATGAACGACGAACTGCGGCAACTGCTGTCGGAGCGCGCGCCGCTCGGGCACATCAAGGCGGCGGCGCTGCGCTACGGCATGACGACGTTGCGCGCATCGGCGATCGACCTGGTGAGGCGCGGCGAAACGACGCTCGAGGAGATCAATCGTGTCACCATGGTCGAATGATCGGCTCGCGATCGGCGTCGGCACGCGCGAGATCGTCGTCGGCATCCGCCCGCGCGCACTGTGGCGGCCGGGCCGGCGCGGGTTCGCCGCCGATCCGCTCAGCGTCGTCATCCCCGACGAACGGTTCGGGAGCGAGACGGGGGTGCTCGACGCGCTGGCTGCCGCGCTGGCCGCGACGGCCACGACAGCCGGCAGCGACGGCAACGCGAAGCGGCCGCCCGTGCGCGGCGCGCACATCGTGCTCGACGATTTCTGGTGTTGCCATGCGATCCTGCGCGGCGACTTCCGCGCGCTGCATGCGCGCGAGCTCGAGGACATCGCGCTCGCGCATTTCTCCGACACCTACGGGGTCGCCGCCGAGTCGCTGGTCACGCGCTTCGACGTGCGGCGCGGCGGCCGTGTGCTCTTTGCCAGCGCGCTGCCGCGCACGCTGTACGACGGCATCCTCGGGACGGGCGCCGCCGGCGACGTCCGCATCCGCTGCCTGCGCGCGGGGCTTCCGGAGACGCTCGATCGGGTCGCGGTGAAGCCGGACGGCGACGCGATGCTGCTCGTCGTCGGCGAGGCGTTGCTGCAGGCGGTCATGATCGAGCGCGGCGAGTGGACCGCGTACGACGCGCAGCGCCTCTTTCCGGGCGAGTCCGGCGATGCGGCGAGGCTTGCCGAACTCGCCGAGCAGCTGTTCGAGCGCTCGGCGACGCGCACGGGCCTGACGCGCGACGACTGCAAGGTCTATCTGTCCGGCGTCGACACGGATGCCGCGCCGTTCGAGGCGCGTTTTGCCGCGGCCGTGCTGCCGGGCCGCGCGGCGCTCGACGGTTCGCCTGCGCGCCGGTTGCTGGAGTACGCATCATGAGCCGCACGCTCGACATCGATTTTTGCCGGCGCCGCGCCCGTATCGGCGTGAGCGGCGCGATCCTGCTCGGCGTCGCCGCGCTGCTGTGGGGCGCGTGCGCCGTCCGGCTCTGGCACGCGTATGCGGAGAACGATCGCATCCGGGACGCGCTGGCGCTCGTTCAGCATCGCACGTTCGCGCAGCAGCACGTCGTGAAGCCGCCGCCGACCGCGGCCGCCCGGCTCGCGGAAAAGCAGAGCCAGGCCGTGCTGCGCGAACTGACCGTGCCGTGGCAGACGCTCTTCTCGATCGTCGAAGACTATCCGGGCCATGACGTCGCACTGATCGGCATCGACCAGAACCCGGCACAGGGCCAGATTCGCATCACGGCCGAAGCGAAGGACCCGGACGCGATGATCGCGTACCTGAAGTACTTGCAGACGAGCGACGTGCTGCGCGAGGCGACGCTCAACGGCCACCTCGTCGAGGAGAACGTGGCGGGAAAGCCGGTGCGTTTCCAGATCACGGCCGTCTGGAGGAAATCATGAAAGCCGATCGTTTCGCGGACCGCCTGCTCACGCTTCGGTTCGCGTGGCGGCGTGCATTCGGCCTGCCGGGGCTCGCCGGGATCCTGATGCTCGGTGCCGCGGGCATCACGTATGCGGCGCTCGCCGGCGTGGAGGCCGACACGCGCGCGATGCAGGCGCCGGCGGGCGTCGTGCGCGCCGCACGCGGCCATCGTCCGGCCGACGTGCGCGGCACGGCGGCGGACGCGACGACGCTCGACACGTTGCCGGCGCTCTTTCCGCGCTTTTCGCAAAGCGCGGACGACATCGCGTCGATCTTCGAGCAGGCGCGCGACAGCCATCTGGCGCTCGGCTCCGCCGAGTACCAGATGACGACCGAGTCGGGGGCGCGCTTCACGCGCTACCAGGTGCTGCTGCCCGTGAAGGATCAGTACGGCGCGATCCGGCATTTTCTCGCGTCGGTGCTGAACCACGTGCCGAACGCGGCGCTGCAGGAAATCCACGTCGAGCGTCCGGCGGTGGGCAGCAGCATTCTCGACGCGCGGGTTCGTTTCGAACTCGTCTATCGGAGTGCCCAGCCATGATCTCCGCCGTCATGAAACCCGCGTCGCGCAATCGACTCGTGCTCGTACTGGGCTGCCTCGTCGTCGCCGGTACCGGATATCGCGTGTTGGTGGCGGCGATGCAGCAGCCGGCACCGGCCGCTGCAAGCGGCATCGTCCATCGCGACGGTGCGCGCGTGGCGCCCGCGCCGGCACGCGCACGCGCAGGCCTTGCGGCGGCCTCGCATGCCGCGGCGCCTGCGCCCGCGTCGTTGCCCGCGGCGCATGACGTACCCGCGCCGCATGACGCGGCGGCGACCGCGCGGGAACAGCTCGCCGCATTGCGTGCGCCCGTGTCCGTCGAAGCTGCGCACGATCCCTTCACGGCGTCGTCATGGCTGCCGCCGCCGCCCGTCGAGCCGCCGCCGCCCGAAACGCGTCCGGCGCCGCCGACCGCGCCGCCGGTGCCGTTCATCTATCTCGGCCAGCAGGATGCCAAGTCGGCGAAGCCGCAAGTGTTTCTCGGCAACGGAGACCAGTTGCTGATCGTTTCGCCGGGCGATGTGATCGACAGCCAGTATCGCGTCGAGTCGGTGTCCGAGTCGAACGTGGTGCTCACCTATCTGCCGCTGAACCAGATCCAGATGGTGCCCATTTCAGTGGAAGGAAAGTAAATGGAAACCGTACTGACACGGGATGTGCGCCGCAACGGGGACGGCGGCCCGTCGACACGCCTTTGCTCCGTCACCCCGGCCGGTGCGCGACCCGCACCGGCGCCCCGCTGCGCGACGCAACGCGCGCTGGCGATCGCCGTGGCGCTGCTCGCGTGCGGCGGTTGCGCGCATGTGCCGAACCTCCAGGACGATCCGACCAATGCGCAGGTGAAGATCGACGCCTTGCACGAGCGCAACGACGCGGTCGGCCAGCTGCTCGACAACGCGGACGCGTTTCGTCAGCAGAACGAATTCGACGACGCGGCGCGCTCCGTCTACATGGCGAAGCAGCTCGATCCGACCAGCGAGCGCGCGCGCCGGATCGGCGCGATGATCGACCAGGACCGCAAGCATCTCGCGATCCTGCAGGAAGCGGACCGCATGATGAAGCGCGGTTCGTACACGCAGGCCGCCGAACGCGTGCATCGCGTGCTGGTCGAGGATCCGGCCAATGCGATGGCGATGCGGATGCAGGCGGAACTCGACGAAAAGCGCCGCCAGCAACACGCGGACCGCGACGACAAGCTCGCGGCGTCGTCGATCATGCGCACGCCGGTGTCGCTGCAGTTCCGCGACGCGAACGTGCGGATGGTGTTCGAGGCCTTGTCGCGGACGTCCGGGCTGAACGTCATTTTCGATCGCGACGTGCGCGCCGACCTGAAGACGACGATCTTCGTGCAGAACGCGTCGCTGCAGGACACGGTCGACATGATCCTGTTGCAGAACCAGCTCGACAAGAAGCAGATGAATGCGAACACGCTGTTCATCTACCCGGCGACGCCGGCCAAGGAGCTCGAATACCAGGAGCTCAAGGTGCGCACGTTCCAGCTGTCGAACGTCGATGCGAAGCAGATCCAGTCGCTGCTGAAGAGCCTGCTGAAGGTGAAGGAGGCCGTGATCGACGAGCGCGCGAACTCGGTGACGATCCGCGGCACGCCGGACACGATCAAGGTCGCCGAGGAAATGATCACCGCCCAGGACTTGCCGGAGCCGGAGGTGATGCTCGAGGTCGAGGTGCTGGAGGTATCGCACGACCGGATATCGCAACTCGGCATCAACTGGCCGAACTCGTTTACGGTGTCGACGCCGAGCTCGGCCGATACCTGGGGCGTGCTGCATCATCTGCCGATCAATGCGCTGAACGTGAGCGGCCTGTCGGCCACCGCGGACTTCAAGCTGACCGACACCGACGCGAACCTGCTCGCGAGCCCGCGCATCCGCGCGCGCAACAAGGAGAAGGCGCGCATCATGATCGGCGACAAGGTGCCGGTGATTTCGAGCTCGAGCACGCCGAGCACCAGCGGCCCGTCGTTTACGCAGATGATCCAGTACCTCGACGTGGGCATCAAGCTCGAGGTCGAGCCGCAGGTTTATCGCGACGGCGACGTCGGCATCAAGCTGAATCTCGAAGTCAGCAACATCACCAACACGATCTCGAGCGGCAACTCGCAGGGGCTGAGTTCGCTCGCGTATCAGATCGGCACGCGCAGTGCGTCCACCAGCCTGCGGCTTCGGGACGGCGAAACGCAGATCATGGGCGGCCTGATTTCGGACGAGGACCGCCGCAACGCGAACAAGGTGCCGGGTCTCGGCCAGTTGCCGGTGCTCGGCCGCCTGTT
Organism: Burkholderia sp. BCC1985; assembly: GCF_905339915.1. Taxonomy (NCBI): domain Bacteria; kingdom Pseudomonadati; phylum Pseudomonadota; class Betaproteobacteria; order Burkholderiales; family Burkholderiaceae; genus Burkholderia; species Burkholderia sp. BCC1985. Next base: position 69,625 of record NZ_CAJPGY010000029.1, on the reverse strand, counting down.
CTCGGATCACGGCGGCGATCACAAGAAGACCGAGATCGTGCTGCAGATCACGCCGCATATCGTCCGTCCGCAGGTTGCGGCGGATGCGGACACGCAGGAAGTGTGGTCGGGCACCGACGTCAACGTGCATGCCGACCAGTTGCGACTCGACCCGGTGGCGCTGAATGCGGAGGCGCCCGCGGCGACGGACGCGAAGGCGCCGGCGGCGCCAGAGGCGAAGGCACCCGCGGCGCCGGAGGCGAAGGTCGTTCCGGGCAGCGTGGGCGGCGGCACGTCGGGCGGCGCGGCGCCGTCGCCGCTGGAGGCCGCGGCGAACCGTGCGCAGCCATCGCCGCAGAGCGGCGCGTTCGGGCAGCTGCCGGCCGCACCGCGCACGACGCCGCCGCCCGACCCGTACGGCGGGCGGTTTTCGAGGTCTCAGCCGGGATTGCCCGCGCCGGCCCCCGGGGCCGCCGCGGCGGAGCAGCCGGCTGGCGGCGCGGCGCAGGCGGCCGCGCCGGCGGGCAATGAAGCGGCGCCCGCGCCGGGCACCACCGTGACGCCGGTTGCGTCGCCGGCACCGGCCGAGCAGGCGGCCGCGGCGGCCAATGCGCCGGCCGCCGCGCCGGCGTCGCCCGCTCCGACGCTGCAGATGCCGGCGGGCGATATCCCGAACGAAAACCCGCTTCGCCCGATCGGGAAGTGAGCCGTGAACGCCCGCCGCGCAGCGCCTCGCATTGGCCGCGTCGGCCGGCGCGGCTTCACGTTGATCGAGATGGTCATCACGCTCGCGCTCGTGTCGATTCTCGCGCTCGCGATCATGCCGTTCTCCGAACTGATCGTGCAGCGTCAGAAGGAGCAGGAACTGAGTGCCGCGTTGCGCGAGATTCGCACGGCGCTCGATGCGTACAAGGATGCGAGCGATGCGGGGCAGATCGAAAAGGAGGCGGAAGCGTCCGGCTATCCGCCGTCGCTGGCCGTGCTCGTGACGGGCGTGAAGAACGTCCGCGACCCGAAGGGCGGCATGATGACGTTCCTGCGCCGCGTGCCGCGCGATCCGTTCTTCGCCGGCGATCCCGATACGCCGGCCGAGGACACCTGGGATGTGCGCGCGTACGGCACGCCGCCGGACCCGTCGGCCGACGCGGCTCCTGCCGGCATGGAGCCCGGCAAGGACGTGTTCGACGTGACCTCGAAATCCGCTCGTGTCGGCATCAACGGCATTCCGTACAAACAATGGTGACGGTTCATCATGAAACCCGCTCGCATGCGCAGGATCCGCGGCTTTACGCTGATCGAAATCGTGGTCGTGATGGCCATCATCGGGCTGCTTCTGACCTTGGCCGTGCCGCGCTACATGCACAGCATCGAGCGCGGGAAGGAACAGGTGCGGCGGCAGAACCTCGCGGTGATGCGCAATGCGATCGACCAGTATTACGGTGACAACGGGCAATACCCCGACACGCTCGACGAACTGGTCGCGAAGCACTACTTGCGCGCGGTTCCGGTCGATCCGGTGAACGGCGACGACAAATGGGCGACGATCGCATCGCCGGACGACACCAAGCCGGGCGTCTACGATGTGGGGCCCGCGAGCGGTGTGCAAGGCGCGCCGCCGGGCGTGGCGGGAACGGCGGCAACGGCGGGAACGGCGGGAACGGCGGGCGTGGCCGGGGCGGTGAAATGAGCCGGTCCGGCCGGGCCGCGCGCGCGCGTGCGATGCATGCGCGCCTGCGCAGCGGGCGGCAGCGCGGGCTCGTGCTGCTCGCGCTGCTGATCGCGCTGATGCTGATGTCGATCGCGCTGGCCGGCGCGCTGGATGTCTGGTCGCTGCAGCGGCGCCGCGAACAGGAGCGGCAACTGCTGTTCGTCGGCGATCAGTACCGCAGGGCCATCGTCGCGTACTACCGTGTCGGGCGCGTATATCCGCAAACGGTCGACGACCTGCTGGACGATACGCGCTTTGCCACGCCCATGCATCATCTGCGCCGCGCATATCCGGATCCGGTCAGCGGCAAGAACGACTGGTCGTTCCTGTGGCGGGCCGACCGGTTCTACGGCGTATCCAGCAGCTCGGATGGCGCGCCGATCAAGCGCGCGGGATTTCCGGATCGATACAGGGACTTCGAGGGCCTCGAAACCTATCGGCAATGGAAGTTTCTTTACCTCGCACCGGGTATGGCCGCATCGGCTGACGAAGCGTCGCCGGCGGCGCCGGCGCGGCCGGCCAGTGCGCCGAGCCTGTCCGGTTTTCCGGGCGGCTCGCTGCCCGGACAGGTGCCGACGGGCTTGCGTTGACGCGGATTCGGTACCACTCGATACAGGCCGCACGCAAAAAAGCGCGACGCCCGCAACGGGCATCGCGCGTAAAACGGCGTGGAGCGCCGACGAATGAAACGTGATGAAGAAAGGGGCGCCCGGCTAGGGGCGCCCGGTTAAGGACGCCCGGCCAGAGGCTCAGGCCTTCGCGAGCTTGATGCTGGTCGGCTCGGCTGTCAGGTAGCCGACGCTCGCGCCGAAGCGGTCCTTGTAGTTCGCGCGCACCAGCGGGTCGAGCGTCGCCTTGACCTTGTCGTGCAGCGGCGTCTCCCAGTCGCCCACGTGCTGGAAGTTGCTCATCACGTAGGTCCAGCCGTTGATCTCGTCGACCGCGTGCAGGCCCGTCGATTCGGCGCCGGCCGGGCACGACAGCACGCGCGCGAGCGATTTCGTGTCGACGTTGTACGCCCACAGGAAGTTGTTCACGTGCATGCCCGAGTCTTCGCCGATGAACAGCGTGCGCAGCTTTTCGGAGAACTTCAGGTTGTCGGGGTTCGCGATCTTGTCCGGGTTCGCGAGGTTGCCGAGCGCATCGGCCGCGGCGAGGTCCTCGCCGACGAGCGCGGCCGGCGCGCTCATGTCGACCGGCACCCACTCGCTGTCGATCGCGCTGCCCGACTTGTCGCGCTGGCCGGCCTTCAGGTTCAGCGCATAGACGGCGCCCGCGGCGATCTTCTTGTCCACCGCGACGTCGCGCGACACCGCATTGCCCCGGACCATCGACGTCTCGATCCGCGACATCGCCGTGTAGACGATCTTGTCCTTCGCGTTGACCGTCGTGCCTTCGAGCTTCGTGAACGCCATGCTGCCGCCGATCAGCGCCGCGTAGCGGTGCGTCTCGAGGAACGCGGCCGCCTTTTCCATCCCGGGCTTCACGCGCATCCAGTTGAACTTGCCGCCGAAGTGGATCTTCGTGTAGCTCGCGTCGTTCGGGTCGGTCGTCGTCAGGTCCATGATGTCCGACGCCTTCAGCGTGTTCGCGAGCGTCTCGATCTCGCTGCTCGTCGCGTGGCCGATTTTGATCCACGTGAGCGTCGCGCTGCCCGCGCCGGCGGACGACGTCTGCGTCCACTTCGCGACGTACAGCGTGCCGGCCGACAGGTCGGCCGCCTTGTCGGCGACGAACATGAACAGGCCGCCGTTGGTGGCGTCGTCACCCATCATCACGGTGCGCTGGTCCGGCATCACCTGGATCAGCTCGTGCGAGATGCGGCCGAGACAGTAGTGCTTCTTCACCGTGCCGGTGCCGTCCGGATTCACCGTGATCTCGGGCAGGTGGCCGTAGTGGTAGGGGTTCGCCTTCGTCTCGTCGCCGAACGTGTTGCGGCTGAATGCCTTGAACTGGGCGTCGGTCGCGGCCTTCGTCGCATCCGGCTCGTATTCCTCGCTCGACAGGTGCGTGCCCCACGGCGACAGGCTCGCGCCGCACGTGATCCACAGGCCGTGCGCCTTCGACGTGTCGACGTTGTGATACTTGACGACCTTCAGCGCGCCGCTGGACGGATCCTGGTCGAGCGTGATCACCGCGATCGGCGACGGCAGCTGGCCGTACTGTGACGCGCTTGCCTGGTCGCGCGTCGTGTATTCGAACTGCACGACCGCGAACACCGTGTTGCCCTTCACGCCGGCAACGCTCGCGTTCTTCAGCGTCAGCAGCGAGCTGCCGTCCGGGCAGTCCGAGTAGAACTGGCGCTCCTTGCCCGCCACCGAGCGGTCGATGATCGGCTGGTTGTTGATGTCGTAATAGCCGCCCGCGAGGGTCGTGCCGCCCTTGCCGTCCGGCACCATGTCGCCGGTCACGAAGAACGGCCGGTACGCGAGCTTGAAGTTGCGCGACGAGCCGTCCGAGAACGACACCGACAGCGTCGAGCCGACCGTCGTCGTGGCCATTGCGGCCGCGTTGTCGAGCGTGGGCGCGGCCATCGCCGAGAACGTCGCCGACGTGTACGCGGCGGCCGGCGTCGCCGCCACCGGATTGTCGTCGCCGCCGCAGCCGGTCAGCAGGGCCGGCAGCGCGAGGCCGGAGAGGGGCAGCATGGGCGCGCCGGCGAGGATCTTCAGGGCCTGACGACGGGAAGCATTGGGCAACGCGGGCATGTGGAGTCCAGTTTCAGATATTGGAAGAATGGCCTTCTGCGAAGCAGGCGATCAGCAAGCAAGGCGAAGGCAAGTTGAAAACTGGACCGAAGTGTAGGGACGCTAGATGAAAGTTTTTTGAATAGAAAACGTAATGATGTGTCGGGCGTCCGTCAGGCGGGCTGCCGGACGCCGGTCGCAAGCGTTTGCGCTCAGTCGCGCTCGGGCGTCGCCGAGATGCGGTGGATCGACAGGTCGGCACCGTCGAATTCGGCTTCGCGATCGAGGCGCAGCCCGACGGTCGCCTTCAGCGCGCCGTACACGAGCGTGCCGCCCGCGCTGGCGATCGCGATGCCGCCGAGCGTGCCGATCAGCTGCGACACGAACGACACGCCGCCGAGGCCGCCGAACGCGGGTTGCCCGAACACGCCGGCCGCGAGGCCGCCGAGCGCGCCGCACATCCCGTGCAGCGGCCACACGCCGAGCACGTCGTCGATGCGCCACTTGTTCTGCACGCAGGTGAACATCGCGACGAACAGTGCGCCGGCCGCGGCACCCGTGACGAGCGCGCCGATCGGGTGCATCACGTCGGAGCCCGCGCAGACGGCGACGAGGCCCGCGAGCGGGCCGTTGTACGTGAAGCCCGGATCGTTGCGGCCGGCCATCCACGCGGCGAGCGTGCCGCCGACCATCGCCATCAGCGAGTTCACGGCGACGAGGCCGCTGATCTTGTCGAGCGTCTGCGCGCTCATCACGTTGAAGCCGAACCAGCCGACCGCGAGCACCCACGCGCCGAGCGCGAGGAACGGGATGTTCGACGGCGGATGCGCGGCGATCCGGCCGTCCTTCGCATAGCGGCCGTGGCGGGCGCCGAGCAGCAGCACGGCCGGCAGCGCGACCCAGCCGCCGAACGCGTGCACGACGACCGAGCCCGCGAAATCGTGGAATGGTGCGCCGAATGCGTGCGTGAGCCAGGCTTGCACGCCGAAGCGCTCGTTCCATGCGATCCCTTCGAAGAACGGATAGATGAAGCCGACGATGATCAGCGTCGCGACGAGCTGCGGATTGAATTTCGCGCGCTCCGCGATGCCGCCGGACACGATCGCGGGGATCGCCGCCGCGAACGTCAGCAGGAAGAAGAAGCGCACGAGCGCGTAGCCGTTGTGCTGCGACAGCGTGCCGATGTCGTCGAAGAACTCGACGCCGTACGCGATCGTATAGCCGATGAGGAAGTACGCGAGCGTCGACACCGAGAAGTCGACCAGGATCTTCACGAGCGCGTTGACCTGGTTCTTCTTGCGGACCGTGCCGAGCTCGAGAAATGCGAAGCCCGCGTGCATCGCGAGCACCATGACGGCGCCGATCAACAGGAACAGTGTATCGACGCCGGATTTCAGACCATCCATGCCGTGGCTTCCTTGCGCAAAAAACGGGCGAGGAATGCAAGTATCGGGCCAACTTGGTGAACGGCTGCGTGCAATTGGTGCAGAGGGCCGTTTGGTGCGGCATTCCGGTGATGCCTGCACGATGGCGGGGCAGGCCGCATGCGCCGCGGCTGCCATAACGAATGCACGTGCGTGGTGCGATGCGTGCGCAACTGGTGCGTTCGATGCGCGCCGCGGTGCGGCGTGGTGCGCCGCGATGCACCGGTGTGGCGCGTCAGCGGCGCATGAACAGCGCGCGCGGGCGCCGCAGCGCCACGCGCTGGCGCACCAGTAGACGGCGACGCTCGAGAGCCCGAGCGCCGCGAACGACAGCGCGGCGAGGCCCGCGCGCGACGGGTCGTCGCCGTCGGCGCCGAGGATGCCTTGCTGGACGATCAGCGCGGCCGTCCAGAAGCCGATCACCGCCTGCGCGAGCAGCCGGGCGCACGCGACGCGGCGCCTGTGCCCGGCATCACGCAGGCGTGTCGCGGAGGGGGCGCGAAGACACAGGAACAGGGTGGCGGCGAGCACGGCGGCCAGCGTGATGAACCAGTCGATGAGGAAAGCCATGAAGGAAGCGGAAAGCGCGTAGAGCGGATTGGAGCCTGCCCAATTCAGTGTCGGCGCGCGTGCGATTGAATCAGACAATTCCGAAATTGAAAGGCATTCTTAATCGGGAGTCGGCGTTGGCCCCGTTGCGGAGGCGGTATCATCGACACCGGTCCAACCCTGCAGGCCGTGCGGCGCACGGCCGGAGATTGCTGATGAAGATGAAGACTTCGCGGGCGCGTCGCACGCCCGGGTCCCTGCTGGCGGCCGCGGCCGTCGGCGCGCTGTTGTTGCTCGCAGGCTGCGAGAAGTCCGGCACGCCGGCCACGCAACCCGATACGGCCGCGAGCGCGGCCGCCGACGCCGCGAACAACGCGGCCAAGGCGCTCGACCAGGTGGCGAGCACCGTCAACCAGCAGATCAATGCCGCGAAGGCCGGCATCGCGAGCGCGGCATCGGCGGTGCCGCCGCTGTCGGCGAGCGGCCTCGCGTCCGCCGCGCAGGCGCAGATCGATGCGGCCGCTTCCGCGGTCGTCGCGCACGCGGCATCGGAAGCCGGCGCGAAGATCGCGGAGGCCGGCAAGAAGCTCCAGCAGTGGAGCCAGCAGAACGCATCGGGTGCGAAGCCGGCCAGCGGCGAGTAGCGGGCCTTGCGCAATCCGAGAAATGTAATTATAGTGGTTACACATTGTCGCCGGCTGCGGTTCGGGCCGGCGTCGCCGAGTGAGTGAGGAATGAATACCAGCAGCCGGTTCGCGTTTGCCGTTCACGTGCTCGCCTTGCTGTCGATGCAGGAAGGCGCGCCGCTGTCGTCCGACATCATCGCGGGCAGCGTGAACACGAATCCGGCGCTGATTCGCCGTCTGTTGTCGATGCTGGCGGCCGCGGGGCTGACCACGTCGCAGCTCGGCGCGGGCGGCGGGGCGCTGCTGGCGCGCGAGCCGGGCGAGATCACGCTGCTCGACGTGTATCGCGCGGTCGACGACGCGCAGCTGTTCGCGCTGCACCGCGAGGCGCCGAATCCCGCGTGTCTCGTCGGGCGGCACATCCAGGGCGTGCTGATCGACTATATCGGCGACGCGCAGCGCGCGATGGAAGCATCGCTTGCCACGCGCACGCTGGCGGACGTCACGGCCGACGTGCTCGCATCGGAGCAGCGCGGCCGGCCGGCGGGGAGCGCGAGCGGCTGAGCGCAGGCAGCGGATGAGGCAGGGCAGGAGGCCGGATGGCGCGCATTGCGCGGCGCCCGGCGCGACGGAGTGCGGCTCCGTTTTTTTTCGGTCTTATATGTAATTGCTGTAGTTACTTATTTATTTCTGGAGAATCGACATGACGCAACGTTCCTTGAACATCGCACTGTTTGGCGCCACCGGGATGATCGGTTCGCGCATTGCCGCGGAAGCCGCGCGCCGCGGCCATCGCGTGACCGCGCTGTCGCGCCATCCGGGGGCGGCGGCCGACGGCATCACCGCGAAGGCGGCCGACCTGTTCGATGCGGCCAGCATCGTGGCCGCGCTGCCGGGCCACGACGTCGTCGCCAGCGCGTACAGCCCGAAACAGGACGATCCCGCCAAGGTCGTCGCCGCGGCGAAGGCGCTGGTGGAAAGCACGCGCCAGGCGGGCCTGAAGCGGCTCGTGGTGGTGGGTGGCGCCGGGTCGCTCGAGGTCGCGCCGGGCAAGCAGCTGGTCGACACCGAAGGTTTCCCGGACGCGTACAAGGCGGTCGCGCTCGCGCACCGCGATGCGCTCGACTATCTGAAGACGGTCGGCGATCTCGACTGGACGTTCTTCGCGCCGGCCGCGCTGATCGCACCGGGCGAGCGCACGGGCACGTTCCGCACGGGCGTCGGCAAGCTGATCGTGGACGCGCAGGGCAACAGCAAGATCTCGGCGGAAGACTATGCGGTCGCGTTCGTCGATGCGCTCGAGCAAGACAGCTTCGTGCGCGAGATCGCGACCGTCGCGTATTGAGCGGCATCGTGGCGAGGCGGCACGCAAGTGCCGCATTCGCCGTGAGCGGCGCGCGGCGGGCAGCGCAGTCGCAGTGACCACGGGCGATTCCATCTCGACGGGTGGAATCGCCCGTTTTCGTATGGGCGCCGATGATTCATGGACCGACGTGCACGCGATCCGTGCGCGACGCGGATCCTTCCCCGCCTGATTGGTATTTATCCCGGTCGACGCCGCGCAGCGGTTTCCATATTGTTCCCCGTCATGCGGGATGTATAGAAAAAATTTCTATCTACGAGGGACTGGGTAAATGGATGCCATCGATCGCAAGCTGCTGGAGCTGTTGCAGGCAGATGCCACATTGCCGATCGCGGAACTCGCGCAGCGCGTGAACCTGTCGCAGACGCCCTGCTGGAAGCGCGTGCAGCGGCTCAAGGAAGCCGGCGCGATCCGCGCGCAGGTCGCGCTGTGCGATCCGCGCAAGCTCGGGGTCGGCACGACCGTGTTCGTCGCGATCCGCACGAACCAGCACACCGAGGAGTGGGCGCAGCGTTTCACGCAGGTCGTGTGCGACATGCCGGAAGTCGTCGAGGTCTACCGGATGAGCGGCGAGACCGACTATCTGCTGCGGGTGGTGGTGGCCGGCATCGACGATTTCGATCGCGTGTACAAGCAACTGATCCGCGCGGTGCCGCTGTTCGACGTGAGCTCGTCGTTCGCGATGGAGCAGATCAAGTATTCGACCGCGCTGCCGGTGCGCGATCTGGCCGAGCCGGCGTAGCGCGCGGAACGGCAATGCATCGCGTCGGTACGGGAGGGTGGATTGCGTGTTCTTGCCGCCGAGGCTCGCCGTCGTCGTAATGGCCCGCTCAGCGGCCGCGCGACATGGCGCGTGCACGTTCGTCCGCCAGCGCGTCGCGGCGCACGAACTCCGCGACGAACGGGCTGGCCGGATGGTGATGCAGCGCGTACGGCGTGTCCCATTGCGTGAGCCGGCCGTCGTTCATCACGCCGATCCGGTCGGCGATCGCGAACGCTTCAGCCTGGTTGTGCGTGACGAGGATTGCGGTGTGACCCGTGCGCTTGAGGATGTCGCGGAGCTCGAATGCGAGCCGCTCGCGCGTATCGACGTCGAGATTCGAGAACGGCTCGTCGAGCAGCAGCAGCTCAGGCGACGGCGCGAGCGCGCGGGCGAGGGCGACGCGCTGCTGCTGGCCGCCCGACAGTTCGTGCGGATACGCGCTGCCTGACGCGGCGAGGCCGACGAGTTCGAGCAGGTCCGCGACGCGGGCGCGCCGCTCGGCCTTCGGCATGCGCCGCAGGCCGAACGCGACGTTGTCGGCCGCGCTCAGGTGCGGGAACAGCGCATAGTCCTGGAACATCATGCCGATGCGCCGCCGCTCGGGCGGCACGTCGAGCGACGGTGCGGAGACGAGCGTGCCGTCCAGCACGATGCGCCCCATGCGCACGGGCTCGAAGCCCGCGATCGCGCGCAGCACGGTGGTCTTGCCGCAGCCCGATGCACCGAGCAGGCAGCCGATGTCGCCGCGCGGCAGCGCGAGGCTCAGCCCGTCGACCACCGAGCGGCGGCCGTGCGGCGTATCGTAGGCGACGCAGAGGTCGTCGAGTTCGAGCAGGTTCACGGTGTCAGGCTCCGATCTTGTGACGGGTGCGCGCGAGCAGGATCACGGGCACGAGCCCGGCCAGCACGATCGCGAGCGCGGCGACCGCGCCTTCCTCGTAGGTGCCGCGCGCGGCTTCCGCATACAGCCAGGTCGCGAGCGTGTCGAAATTCAGCGGACGCAGCAGCAGCGTCGCCGGCAGCTCCTTCATCGCATCGACGAAGACGAGCAGCGCGCTCGTCGTGAGCGCGGGCCGCAGCAGCGGCAGGTGCACGCGGCGCAGCGTGCCGCCGGCCGTCTCGCCGAGCGAGCGCGCGGCCTGTTCGAGCGACGGCGGAATGCGCGCGAGGCCGGCTTCGATGCTGCCGGCCGAGATCGCGAGAAAGCGCACGGTGTACGCGATCACGAGCGCGGCCGCCGACCCCGTCAGCAGCAGCCCGTCGCGGCCGAGCGCGGCACCCAGCAGCCGGTCGGCGGCCGCGAACGGGATCAGCAGGCCGATCGCGAGCACGGTGCCCGGCACCGCGTAGCCGAGGCTCGCGATTCGCGCGCACACGCGGGCCGGGCCCGCGCGCGCGCTGTCGCGCTGCGCGCGCGCCGCCCACGCGACGACCAGCCCGCATGCGAGCGTCGTGACTGTTGCGGCGGCGGCGATCGTCAGCGTATTCGCAAGCCCGGTCAGCAACTGCGCGGATACGCCGCCGACGAGATGCAGCCGCTTGCCGGTCTCGACCGCGAGGTACGCGGCCGGCGCGCCGAAGCCGAGCAGCACCGGCAGCCAGCCGAGCGCGGCGGCGCTCCACGCGGCCGCGCCCGTCAGCTTGCGCGGTGCGAGCGGACGCATGCGGCGGCCGTGCGCGTAGCGCTGGCGGCGGCGTCCGTGGCGTTCGAGCACGATCATGCCGACCACGATCGCGAGCATCGCGAGCGCCACCTGCGCGGCGCCCGCGAGATCGGAGCGCGTGATCCACGTGGTGTAGACCGATACGGTCAGCGTCTGCACGCCGAGGAATTCCGATGCGCCGATGTCGTTCAGCGTTTCGAGCAGTGCGAGGCTCACGCCGACCGCGATCGCGGGCCGCGCGAGCGGGACGACGACGCGCCAGAACGTCGCGATGCGTCCGGCGCCGAGCGTGCGCGCGGCTTCGAGCAGGCTCGCGGACTGCGTGACGAACATCGCGCGCGTGCTCAGGTACACATACGGATACAGCACGAAGCCGAGCACGAAGATCGCGCCGGGTAGCGAGCGCAGGTCGGGCAGGCGGAACTGGCGCGGGCTGTCGAAGCCGAGCAGCCAGCGGATCGCGCCCTGCACGGGGCCGATCGGGTGGAGCAGGTCGAGATACGCGAACGCGACGATGTAGGTGGGCACCGCGAGCGGCAGCAGCAGCGCCCAGGTCAGCATCCGGCGGCCCGGAAAATCGTACGCGGTGACGAGCCACGCGCAGCCGGTGCCGACTATCGTGACAATCGCGCCGACGCCCGCGAGCAGCAGCAGCGTATTGGCGAGCGCCTGCGGCAGCACGAATTCGGCGAGGTGCTGCCAGTGCGCGAGATCGGCGCCGAGCGCGGCGGCGACCAGCACCGCGAGCGGCGCGGCGACCACCGCGGCGATCGCGACGGCCGCGCCCAGCCAGAGGCTCCCCGCGCGCGAACCGAGCGGCCGGCGGCGCGCGCGCACGAACGCTGCATCAGTTGTCAAAGCCGACCTTGTCGACGAGCTGGCTGGCCGCCTTGCGGTGCTTCGCGATGTCGGCCAGCGGCAGCGGGTCGACCTTCAGCGTGCCGAAGCTCGCGATCACCGGGTCGAGCTTCACGTTCGCGCGCACCGGGTATTCGTAGTTCGCCTGCGCATACAGCGCCTGCGCTTCCGGCGACACGAGGTACTCGAGCAGCTTCACCGCGTTGGCCTTGTGCGGCGCGTGCTTCGCGACCGTCGCGCCGCTGATGTTGACGTGCGTGCCGCCGCTCTTCGCGTTCGCGAACGTCGGCCGCACGACCTTGATCGCGTCGCCCCACTTGCGCGCGTCGCTGCCGGCTTCTGCGTTCTTCATGTGACCGACGTAGTACGCGTTCGCGAGGCCGACGTCGCAGATGCCGCCGAGAATGTCGCGCGCGACGTCGCGGTCGCCGCCCGTCGCCTTGCGCGCGAGGTTCGCCTTCACGCCGCGCAGCCACTTTTCGGTCGCGGCTTCGCCGTCGTGCGCGATCATCGCCGCGACGAGTGCCGTGTTGTACGGATGCTGCCCCGAGCGGATGCAGACCTTGCCCTTCCATTTCGGATCGGCGAGATCCTCGTAGCGGAACGCGTCGACCTTCAGGTCCTTCTCCACGTACAGCACGCGATCGCGCAGCGACAGCGCGTACCAGTCGCCCTGCGCGCCGCGCAGGTTCGCGGGGATCGCGTCGTCGAGCACCTTCGAGCGCACCGGCTGCGCGAGCCCGCCGTCGACGAGATCGAGCAGGTTGCCGATGTCGACCGTCATCAGCACGTCCGCCGGCGACTGCGCGCCTTCCGCCTTCACGCGCTCGAGCAGGCCGTCCTTCACGAACACCGTATTGACCTTGACGCCGCTCTGTTTCGTGAACGCGTCGATCAGCGGCTGGATCAGCTTCGGTTCGCGGGTGGTGTACAGGCTCACTTCCTCGGCCGCGTGGGCCAGCGGCGCGAACGCGGCGGCAAGGGCGAGGGCGCCGGCGAGCGGCAGCAGGCGGGTGCGCGGATTCGACATGGAGACTCCGATGAGGCAGGCGGACGAGGAAGCGTTCCGGGGCGTGCCTGCCGCCCGAGCGACCCGAAACATTACAAAGCGAAAGATTTCGGATTCTAGATCGAAATGGGAATGATTATCAAATGAAAGGTGGTGGAAAGTGATGCGGAAGGAACGGGGAGGGACACGGAGACGGGGCGTCGCGGCACGGGCGCAAGCGCGTAGAATGCCCGCTTCAACGAATTCGACGGAGCCGCACCGACCATGAACGATCAGCGCAAGAAGAACCCTGTCCGCAACGTGAGCATCCTGATCGTCGTGGTCGTGCTGTTCGTGATCGGGACGATCCTGTACAACGCGATCTCGCAGAAGCGTGCGTACGACGAGGCCCATCCGGCCGAGGCCGCGAGCGCAGCGTCGCACTGACGCTGATGCTGGCGCTGGCGCTGGCGCTGGCGCTGACGCCGACGCGGATGCGGATGCGGATGCCGACGCGGATGCCGACGCGGATGCGCATGACCGCTGCGTGGCCCGGTCGGGCAGCCGGCGATGCGCGGAAACGGCGGGAAGGGTAGAAGCAGCGGCGGCCGATGCGCGAGGCGCCGCGCCGCGCCGGGAGAGACGCGGGCGCCGAAGCCGGCGCGCCGCATGCAAGGATCAGGCGTGCGTCATCGTGACGCAGGCGCAAACTTCGGGCGGATCCGTGCGTAGAACACGGCCGCGAGCAGCGCGAGCCAGGCCGCGCCGACGTAGAGCGCGACACGCGTATCCTCGAACCAGCCGAGCATCACGATCACGAAGCCCATGAACGCGATCGTCAGCGCGGGCGCGACGGGCCACAGCGGCACCTTGAACTTCAGCGCCGCGACTTCCGCGCTCGACAGGCGACGGCGCATCGCGACCTGCGACAGCAGGATCATCAGCCACACCCACACGGTCGCGAACGTCGCGATCGCCGCGACCACCAGGAACACGTCCTTCGGCATCAGGTAGTTGAGCAGCACGCCGATGAGCAGCGCGCCGGCCATCACGAGCACCGTGACCCACGGCACGCCGTGCCGCGACGTCGTCATCAGCACGCGCGGCGCCTGGCCCTGCCGCGCCATCCCGAACATCATCCGGCCCGCGCCGAAGATGTCGCTGTTGATCGCCGAGATCGCCGCGCTGATCACCACGAGGTTGAGGATCGTCGCGGCCGACTTCACGCCGAGCGCCGAGAAGATCTGCACGAACGGGCTGCCGTCGCCGCCGACGCCGGTCCACGGGCTGATCGACATCAGCACGACCATCGTCAGCACGTAGAACAGCAGGATGCGCGCGGGCACCGCGTTGATCGCGCGCGGAATCACGCGCTCCGGGTCCTTCGCCTCGCCGGCGCTCATCCCGATCACCTCGATGCCGCCGTACGCGAAGATCACGACCGACAGCGACGCGACCAACCCGCCGATCCCGTTCGGGAAGAAGCCGCCATGGTTCCACAGGTTCGCGAACGTCGGCACGTCGGCCGAATGGCCGAAATGCATGCCGCTCAGCAGGATCGCGACGCCGCCGCCGATCATCGCGACGATCGCGCCGACCTTGATGATCGACAGCCAGAATTCGAGCTCGCCGAACACCTTCACGTGGCACAGGTTCAGCCCGCAGATGACCGCGACGACGCCGAGCACCCAGATCCATTGCGGGACGTCCGGAAACCAGAAGCCCATGTAGATGCCGAACGCGGTGATGTCGGCGATCGCGACGATCACCATTTCGAGCGTGTAGGTCCAGCCGGTGACGAAGCCCGCGAACGGCCCGAGGTTTTCCGTCGCGTAGTGGCCGAACGAGCCCGCGACGGGCTCGCGCACGGCCATCTCGCCGAGCGCGCGCATCACCATGTAGACGGCCGCGCCGCCCAGGATATAGGCCAGGATCACCGCCGGGCCCGCGAGCTGGATCGCGGACGCCGAGCCGTAGAACAGGCCGGTGCCGATCGCCGAGCCCAGCGCGAGAAAGCGGATGTGCCGCGCGCTCAGGTGGCGCTGCAAGTTTTTCATCGAGTCTCCGATATCGTTTTATGCGACGGACCGGGCAAGCGGGGCCGGTCCCGATGGCTCAAGTTGTCTATACAACTTAAATGTGAACGAATGATAACAAGCCGGGCCATGTGACCGGAATCGGGTATTCCCTGACTGGCGCAGCCGGCGGAATCGGGCGTGGGGCCATCGCGCGGCGGGCGCGCGGGCCCTGTGGGGCGTGCGGGGCGGGCGGGGCATGCGTCGGAAGGGGATTGCGGGAGCGGGGCGCGCCGCCGGCCGGCCCGCTTGCATGCGCGGGCGGCCGGCGGCGGGACAACTTCATGCCGTCATGCGGGCAGGCGAATGACGCTTGCGTCCTTGCGGATCAGCAGCGACGACGCGAGCATCTGCTTGCACTGGTGCGCGAGCACCTTCAGGTCGTGCGTGAGCTCGGCGCCCACCGCGTCGGATTTTTCCGCGGACACGACCATCGCGTCGAGCTCGCGCGTGATCTGCTTCGTCGCGTCGAGCTGGTCGGCCGGCGGCGGCTCGCCGGCTTCCGCCTTCTCGAGATTCTCGAGCACGGCGGACAGGCCGCGGCGCAGCGCATCGTCGTGGACGAGGTGCGCGTCGGCCGCGCATGCGCTTCGGATCAGCGGTGCGGCGGCGGTGATCTGCGCGCCGAGCACGTGCGTCTGCACGAGCAGGTCGTTCAGTTCGGGCACGAAGCGCTGGTGCGCCTTCGGCTCGATCATCATCCGCTGGAACGCCTGGCCGAGGTTCGCGAACGCGATGTGCACGTCCTTGCGCGCGAGGCGGTAGCGGTAGTCGTCGTCGAGGGTGGCGGCCGGCGTCTCGATCGCCGCGGCGACGACCGGCACGACCGCCGCGCCGTCGGCGGCCGGCACCGGCGGCGGCGATGCGCCGCGCCCGGCGCGCCAGACGGCCTCGAAATACTTGCGGGTCGACGTCAGCATGTCGGTGACGAGCTTGCCCATCAGCCGGTATTCCCAGTACGGGAACAGGCGGCTCGCGGCGATCGCGATCATGCAGCCGACCACCGTGTCGATCGCGCGCTCGCCGATGATCCGCATGCTGCCCGGCGCGAGCAGGTGGAACATCAGCAGTACATAAGACGACGTGAACACGACGCTCGCCGCGTAGTTGAACAGCAGCAGGCTGTAGCTCATCACCATCGACCCGAACATGATCGCGATCAGCAGGTGCGGCTCCTTCACCGTGTAGATCAGCGCGATGCTCGCCGCGCAGCCGATCAGCGTGCCGACGATACGCTGCGCGTTGCGCTGCTTGGTGAGCGAGTAGCCGGGCTTCAGGATGATGATGGTCGTCATCACGATCCAGTATGCGTTCGTGAGCGGCAGCAGCCGGCCGAGCCAGAAGCCGACCGCGACCGCGATCGTCACGCGCAGCGCGTGGCGGAAGCTCGGCGAGCGCATGTTCAGGTTCGAGAAGATCAGCAGCGGCGACATCCGGCGCCGCTGCAGGAAGCGCGTGAGCGCCTTGTCGATCTTCAGTTCGGTCTGCTGCGGGTCGGCATGGCCCGACAGGTTGCGGCGCATCCGGTCGATCAGGCGCGTCGCGCTCCAGATGCGCCGGAACGTCGCGAGCACGGCCGCGTAGGCTTCCGCGTTGGTGGCCGGGAAGCTCTTCTTGCGCATCAGCTCGATCTCGTACTCGATCGCGCGCAGTTCGGCCTTCACGCTGATGCGCGAATGCGGCGCGCGGTTCTCGAGCACCGCGAGACCGATCTCCTCGAGATCGGCGGCCGCCTTGCAGATCAGGTCGCGATAGAAAATGATCAGGTCGGAGCCGCCGAACGTGTTGCGTATGAGCGGGTAGTCGGTGTGTGCGCCAACGAACAGTTCGTGCAGGTCGACGCTGTTGATGAACAGGTTGTACATCGTCGCGCGGCCGGGATCGAGCTTGCCGCGGCGCAGCTTCGGCAGGTTGCGCAACACGATGTCGCGCGCGGTTTCCTGCGTTTCGACCGCGGTGATCTGCTTCGCGACGAGATTGCGGTAGCACTCGTCGAGATCGGCGTCGAGATCGTAGAACCGCGCGCGCGCGAGCAGGTAGTCGGCGCACGCGAACAGGCTTTCGGCGAGCGCCTGCTGCTCGATCCGGCGCGCCTGCCATTGCGACACGAGCGTCGCCCAGTACGTGTACCAGAGGCCGCCCGCGAGAATCCAGCCGGCATTGATGAACGCCTGCAGCGGCGTGAACTTCTCCTCGAGCGTCATCACCATCATGAACAGCGTCGCGAAGCTGATCTGCGGCCAGCGGTTGCCGTAGACGACGATCAGCGACAGCACGAACGTGAGCGGCACGATCGTCAGCCACAGCGCGAAGATGTTCGGCGTGGCGAGGCCGGTCGCGAGCGCGGCCAGGAAGCCGATCACGCTGCACGCGAGCATTTCGTTGTGCTTGTACTTCAGCGGGCCCGGCATGTCGACGACGCACGCGCCGAGCGCGCCGGTCGAGATCGTGAAGCCGAGCTCCCGGTTGTGAAACACGATCAGGCACAGCACGGCCGGCAGCGATACGCCGACCGCGATCCGCAAGCCGCCGAAAAAGTACTGGCTGTAGAAAAACTTTCTGATTTCGACCGAATAGCGCATCGATGGGCTGAATGACAGACGAAGACGCCCGGGGCGGCGTATTGACTGGCGACGAGTCTATCGTATTTCGCGGTCCGCAAAACCTGGCCGTTCGGACGACGTTCATCGCAACGGCCCTTTTGCTATCCTTGGTGCTCCCGTTCGCCCGGCCCGTCCGGCGCGAGGCTCCGACACCCGCTTCATGCTCCATCTCTTCTATTCGAACCGTCACGAGACGCTGGCCGACGCGCTGCTCGACGACCTGGCCGCGTTCCCGGCCCGCAACGGCCCGTGGGCGCCGCAGCAGGTCATCGTGCCGAGCGCGGCGCTGCGCCGCCGTCTGGAACTCGACATCGCCGCGCGCCACGGCGTGTGCGCGAACGTCGAGTTCACGTATCTCGCGCAATGGCTGTGGGCGCAGATCGGCCGCGTGCTGACGGTGCCGGCACGCTCGCCGTTCGCACCCGATCGCCTCGTGTGGCGCTGCTACCGGCTGTTCGCGCAGGGCGCGGGCGGCGCGCCGTGGCTCGCGTCGCCGCGGCTGGCCGCGTATCTGTCCGCGTCCGACGATGCAATGCGCTACGAGCTCGCGCAGCGCGTCGCGGCCGTGCTCGATCATTACCTGACTTACCGGCCCGAATGGCTGGCCGCATGGCAGGCCGGCGAATCGGTGCTCGCGGGCGACGCCGCGCCGCGCGGGATCAGCGACGCCGCACGCGACGACGAGCGCTGGCAGGCCGCACTGTGGCGCGCGCTGCTCGCGGAGCTGAGCGACAGCGGCACGCCGCCCGCGCATCGCTTCCTCGTGGAGGCGCGCAACCTCGATCCGGAAACCGTCCCGCGTGCCGACTGGCCTGAATCGGTCAGCGTGTTCGCGCTGCCGACGATGCCGCCGCTGCACGTCGCGCTGCTGCGCGAGCTGTCGCGCTGGATCGACGTGCGCGTCTATGCGCTCAACCCGTGCCGCGAATTCTGGTTCGACATCGTCACCGCCGCGCATGCCGAGGCGCTCGACGCGGCCGGCCGGCTCGACTACCAGGAAGTCGGCCATCCGCTGCTCGCCGAGTGGGGCCGGCAGACGCAGGCGCAGCTGCACATGTTGCACGAACTGACTGAAAGCGCCGCGTCGGGCGATGCGTCGCGTTTCGTCGGGAATCCCGCGCCGACCTGGCTTGCGCGCGTACAGAACGCGATCCTCGACCTGCAGCCGGAGGCCGCGCTCGGCGAAGCGCCGGTCGAGCGCGGGATCGAGGTGCACGTGTGCCACAGCCTCGCGCGCCAGCTCGAGGTGCTGCACGACCGCCTGCTCGCGTGGTTCGATGCGGACGCGACGCTGCAGCCGTCCGATGTGCTGGTGGCGGTCGCCGATCTAGCCGCGGCCGGGCCGCTGATCGATGCCGTGTTCGGCACGGCGGGCGCCGGCGGCGCGCGCGTGCCTTACCGGATCACCGGCCTGCCGCCATCGCAGGCGAACCCGGTCGCGCGCGTGCTGCTCGAATGGCTCGCGTTGCCGGAACGGCAGGTCGGCGCGCCGGAGCTGGTCGAATGGCTGCGCGTCGACGCGGTGGCGGCCCGTTACGGCATCGACGCGGCCGCGCTCGAGACGGTGCAGACCTGGCTCGCGGCCGCCGGCGCGCGGCGCGGGCTGTCGCCGACGGCGAGCGACGATGCGGCGGTGCCTGCGCCGCGCCATACGTTTTCCGATGCGCTCGCGCGGCTGTTCCTCGGCTATGCGATGCCCGAAGGCGCGGCACCGGTCGGCGCGTGGCTGCCGATCGAGGCGGCCACCGGCAGCGAGGCCGAACTGCTCGGCCGGCTCGCGCGCTTCACGGACGATCTCGACGGCTTCTCGCGACGGCTTGCCGACGCACACACGCCGCGCGCATGGAGCGAACTGTTCGCCGACACGCTCGCACGGTTCTTCGACTCAGGCGCCGCGTATGCCGATGCGCTCTCGGGCGTGCGCGACGCGCTCGACGCGATGCTCGCCGCGATGACGGAAGGCGCGCCCGACGAGGCGTTGCCCGCGGCCGTCGTGCGCGCGGGGCTGGCCGCCGCGCTCGACGATCCGGCGCGCGGCGGGGTGCCGTGGGGCGGCGTCACGTTCTCGTCGCTGACGAGCTTGCGCGGGCTGCCGTACCGCGTCGTGTGCCTGCTCGGGATGGACGACGGCGTGCTGCCGAGCCTCGCCCGCGCGGACGAGTTCGACCTGATGGCCGTGTTGCCGAAGCTCGGCGACCGGCAGCGCCGCGACGACGAGCGCAACCTGTTCCTCGACCTGCTGCTCGCCGCGCGCGACCGGCTGCTGATTGCCTATACGGGGCGCAGCATTCGCGACAACGCGCCGTTGCCGCCCGCGGCGCTCGTCGATGAACTGCTCGACCATCTCGCGCTCGTCACGGCCGGCGAGGACGCCGCGCCGGACGCGGTCGATGCCGCGCGGCGCGCGTTCATCGTCGAACATCCGCTGCAACCGTTCGCGGCCGAGTATTTCCGGCCCGGCAGCGAACTGGCTTCGTACGACGCCGAGCGCGCGACACTCGCGTCGCTGCTGGCAGCCGAAGCCGCGCGCGACGCGACGCGCGAGCAGCCGTTTTTCGCGCAGCCGCTGCCGGCCGAGCCGGTCGAGCCCGTCGCGTTCAGCGAATTCGAACGTTTCTGGCGGCATCCGGCCCGCGCGCTGCTGCGTGCGCGG
This sequence comes from Burkholderia sp. BCC1985, assembly GCF_905339915.1. Taxonomy (NCBI): domain Bacteria; kingdom Pseudomonadati; phylum Pseudomonadota; class Betaproteobacteria; order Burkholderiales; family Burkholderiaceae; genus Burkholderia; species Burkholderia sp. BCC1985. The sequence goes on along the minus strand of NZ_CAJPGY010000029.1, from coordinate 49,685 downwards.
CTCGGCATCGTGCTGTCCGACGCGCAGGCCGAACTGCTCGATACCGAACCGTTCGCGCTCGACTTCGCGGGCAGCGACGCGCTCGCCGAGCGCGTGCTGCCGCTTTTGATCGAATCGGACGAAGGCGGCGTGCACGATCATGCGCTGCGCATCGCGGACGCCAGCCCGGAACTGCCGGGCGGCGCGACGGGCGCGGTGTGGCGCGACCAGGCGCTCGGCTCGATGACGCAGCTCGCGTCGAACGTGCGGCGTGCGCTGGCCGACGGCATGGAACGGCGGCCGTTCACGCTCGCGATCGCGCCCGCGTGGCCCGACACCGACCACGCGCTGTTCGGCGCCGACGACGCGATGCTGTCGCGCGATGCGGTGAGTGCGCCGCTCGAGCTGCACGGCACGCTGAACCGGCTGACGCCGGCCGGCCAGATCATCTATCGCTATGCACGGCCGAGCGCGCGCGACTACCTGTCCGCGTGGCTCGCGCATCTCGTCTATTGCGCGGTGGAGCCCGGCGGTCCGCGCCGCACGCTGTGGTTCGGCAGCGGCGGCGCCTTCGAGCTGACGCCGGTCGCGGCGCCGCTCGAGCGCCTCGCGCCGCTGGCCGCGCTGTTTCGCGCGGGGCGGCGCATGCCGCTGCGCTTCTTCCCGCGCAGCGCATGGGCGTGCGTGTCCGACGGCGAGGCGAAGGCCGCGAGCGTATGGATCAACGAGCGCGTGGTGAGCGAAGCCGACGATCCGGCCATCGCGATCGCATGGCGCGGCGCGCATCCGTCGCTCGACGAGCCGTTCGGCACGCTCGCGCGGCTCGTGTTCGAGCCGATGCTGGAACACCTGAAGGAGGTCGCATGAGCGCCGCATCCCAGCCGCAGGCGGCGCTCGAACTCGACGTGTTCGCGTGCCCGCTCGACGGCGTCAACCAGATCGAGGCGTCGGCCGGTACCGGCAAGACCTGGAACATTTGCGCGCTTTACGTGCGCCTGTTGCTGGAGAAGGATCTCGGCGCGGACGAAATCCTCGTCGTGACCTTCACGAAGGCGGCGACGGCCGAATTGCACGAACGGATCCGCGGCCGGCTGGCGCAGCTCGCCCATGCGCTCGATACCGGGGACGACGGCGGCGATCCGTTCGTCGCGCGCCTGCTCGAGACGACGCTCGGCGCAGCCGGCGCGCTCGACCCCGAGACTGCCGCGAAGCGGATCCGGCGTGCGCTGCGCGCATTCGACCAGGCGGCGATCCACACGATCCACGCGTTTTGCCAGCGTGCGCTGCAGGAAGCGCCGTTCGCGGCCGCGATGCCGTTCGCGTTCGACATGCAGGCCGACGATGCGGCGCTGCGCTTCGAGCTTGCGGCCGACTTCTGGCGCACGCGCGTCGAACCGCTGGCCGCACGCTGGCCGGGCTTCGCGACGTGGCTCGTCGATTCGGGCGCGGGGCCTGCCGCGCTCGACGCGCAACTGGCGCGCCGGCTGAAGAAGCCGCTCGCCGCGCTGCGCTGGGACGGCGTCGTCGAACCGGACGAATCGGCCGAGGCCGCTGCCGCCGAGTGCTTTGCGGAGGCCGCACGGATGTGGGCCGCCGAGCGCGATGCGATCGATGCGTTGCTGCGCACCGCGCAGCCCGCGCTCAACCAGCGTTCGCACAAGCCCGACGCGCTCGCCGATGCGCTCGCAGCATGGTCTGCGCATTTCGCGCAGGGCAATGCCGCGGCCGCGCTGCCGAAGGCGGCGCTCAAGCTCACGCGCACCGCGCTCGTGAAAGCGACGAAAAAGGGCGGCGCAACGCCCGAGCATGCGTTCTTCGATGTCGCCGATGCGCTCGAAGCGGCGGTGGCCGCGGCCGAGGCCGCGCAGCGCGCGCGCTGGCTCGCGCTGATCGCCGACTGGCTCGACACTGCACCGGGCGCGCTGGCCGAACGCAAGCGCACGCGCCGCGTCGTGTCGTTCGACGACCTGCTCGCGAACCTGTATCACGCGCTGCATGCGCATCCGTGGCTCGCCGAGACGCTGCGCGCGCGCTATCCGGCCGCGCTGATCGACGAATTCCAGGATACCGACCCGCTGCAGTTCGCGATCTTCGACCGGATCTTCGCGCCGGGCGGCCCGCTCTTTCTCGTCGGCGATCCGAAGCAGGCCATCTACAGCTTCCGTGCGGCGGATCTGCACACGTATCTCGCCGCGCGAGCCAGCGCGAGCGCGTGCTACACGCTCGCGGTCAACCAGCGCTCGACGCCGGCGATCGTCGATGCGTGCAACCGCTTCTTCATGTCGAACCCGCGCGCGTTCGTGCTCGACGGGCTCGACTATTACGCGGTGCGAGCCGGCACGCGCGTGCGCGCACCGTTCGTCGACGGCACCGATCCGGGACCGGCCGGCGATTTCCGGATCTGGGCGCTGCCGGGCGGCGACGGCACGCTGCTCAAGCGCGACGCGCAGGCACAGGCCGCGCAGGCGTGCGCGGCCGAGATTGCCCGGCTGATGCGCGGCGCGCGCGAAGGGCATGTGCGGCTCGGGCGTACGCCGCTGTCGCCGGGCGACATCGCGGTGCTGGTGCAGACGCACCGGCAGGGCAGCCTCGTGAAGCGCGTGCTCGCGACGTGGGGCATCGGCAGCGTCGAGCTCGCGCAGGCGTCGGTGTTTTCGACCGGCGACGCGGAGCAGCTCGAGCGCGTGCTGGCGGCGATCGATGCGCCGGGCGACCTGCGGCGCCTGCGCGCGGCCCTGGCGGCCGACTGGTTCGGCCTCGATGCGGGTGCGCTGTGGCGAATGGAGCAGGGCGACGGCGACGCGTCGCGCGAAGCTGACGACAGTGCGGACGCGATGAGCTGGGTCGAGCGCTTCTCGCGTTATCGGCTGCTGTGGCGCGAACGCGGCTTCGCGGTGATGTGGCGCACGTTCACGCGCGAGTTGCGGATCGCCGAGCGGCTGATGGCCGGCGCGGACGGCGAACGCCGCGTGACCGACATCAACCATCTGGCCGAGCTGACGCAGGCGCGCGCGTCCGCGCAGCCGGGCATCGCGCCGACGCTGCGCTGGCTCGCCGCGCAACGGCTCGACGGCGGCGGCGAGGAAGCCCAGTTGCGTCTCGAATCCGATCGCAACCTCGTGCAGATCGTGACCGTGCACAAGTCGAAGGGCCTCGAATACGCGGTCGTGTTCTGTCCGTTCCTGAACGACGGCGGGCTGCGCGAGCCGCCCGCGTCGGCGCTGCCAGACGCCCGCGAGTATCACGACGACGCGGGCGACGCCGTGCTGCATTACGGGTGCGACGACGAAGCCGCCGAGCATGCCGCGCGCCAGGCGCTGCGCGAACAGGCGGCCGAACGCGCGCGGCTCGTCTACGTGGCGCTCACGCGCGCGGTCTATCGGTGCTATCTCGTCGCCGGGCCTTATCTGTCGTCGCGCTCGACCCGCGAGGCGCGGCGCAGCGTGCTGAACTGGCTCGTGGCCGGCGCCGGCCAGTCGTTCGACGCGTGGCTCGACGAGCCGCCCGACGAAGCGGCGCTCGACGCGGCGTGGCAAGCACTCGCGAGCGGGCCCGTGAGCGTTGCACCGTTGCCGGTGCCGGCGCGCCGTGAGCGGCTCGTGGCCGGGCACGATGCATCGCAGACGCTCGCGGCACGTCATGCGACGCGCGTGTTGCGCGACGCGTGGCGGATGGCGAGCTTCAGTTCGCTGACCGCGTCGATGGCACGCGAGGAAGCAGGCGTCGCGCTCGTGCCGGACGACGAGCTGCGGCCCGATCACGATGCGCTTGCCGCCGTGGCGCCGGACGGCGCGTTCGTCGTGGCCGACACCCCGGCGGTCGAGCCGCCGGACGACGACATCCTCGTGTTTCCGCGCGGTGCGGCAGCGGGTGAATGCCTGCACCGCCTGTTCGAACTCAGCCGGTTCACCGAGCCCGATTCGTGGCACCGGGCGGCGCTCGGCGCGCTGCACGACCGGCCGGTCGAGGCCGAGCCCGAACTCGCGACGCGCCTGCCGGCGATGATGGCGCGGCTCGTCGGCGATGTCGTGCGCACGGAGCTCGTGCCGGGCATGCGGCTTGCGGATCTCGATCCCGCCAGGCGGCTCGACGAAATGGGTTTCCTATTTCCGGCGCCGTCGCTCGAGCTGGGCGCGCTGCGCCGGTTGCTGGTCGCGCACGGCTATCCGGACGTTGCGCTGGACGCGGGCATGCTCGCCGGTTTCATCAAGGGTTTCATCGACATGATCGTCGAACACGACGGCCGCTTCTGGATCGTCGACTGGAAGTCGAACCACCTCGGCAATACGCCGGATGCCTATGGTCCGCGCGCGCTCGACGTCGCGATGGCCGATCACGCGTATCACCTGCAGGCACTGCTCTATACGGTCGCGCTGCATCGCTATCTGCGCGGGCGGCTGCCCGACTATGACTACGACACGCACATGGCGGGCTACCTGTACCTGTTCGTGCGCGGCGTGCGGCCCGGCTGGCGCAGCGGCGGCGAACCGGCCGGCGTGCATGCGCGGCGGCCCGCGCGCGAACTCGTCGACGCGCTCGACCGGATGATGGAAGGGGGCCGCGCATGAACATCACCGACGATACGCTCGAATTCACCGGTGGCCTCGTCGCGCGCCTGCCCGAGCCCGCGGATTTCGGCATCGCGCTCGCGGAAGGGTTCGCGCGGCGCATCGGCGACCTGTCGCGCCGCGCGGGTGCGCCGGCCGCGGCCGCGCGCTGGGCGGCGCGCGCCGCGTTCGCGACGAGCCGGGCGACCGCGGGCGGTCACGTGTGCGTGTCGCTCGGCGCGCTCGCGCAACGCTACGAGGAACCGGTCGACGACGTGCGCGCGGCGCTTGCCGCGAGCGGCGTGGTGGCGTTCGGCACGCTCGCGCGCGGCGACGAGCGGCCGCTGATTGTCGACCGGCTCGACCATCTGTATCTGTCGCGCTATTTCGACTACGAACGTCGGCTCGCCGATGCGCTCGTCGCGCAGGCCGGCGTCGCCGCGCCGGGCGACGCGCTGTCGCCGGACCGGTTGCGCGACAGTCTCGCGCGTTACTTCGGGCCCGCGACGGGCGACGTGGACTGGCAGCGCGTCGCGGCGATCGTCGCGCTGACGGGACGCGTGACGATTGTCAGCGGCGGCCCCGGCACCGGCAAGACGACGACCGTCGTCGGCGTGCTGGCGTGCCTGCTCGACGCGCATCCGGGCTTGCGCATCGCGCTGGCGGCACCGACCGGCAAGGCCGCGCAGCGGATGCAGGAAGCGCTCCACGCGCGGGCGGGCGACCTGCCGCCGGAACTTGCCGCGCGCCTGCCGGACACGTCGTACACGCTGCACCGCCTGCTGGGCGGCGGCGGCGCGGCGGGCTTCCGCCATCATCGCGACAATCCGTTGCCGTACGACCTGATCGTGGTCGACGAGGCGTCGATGATCGACGTCGCGCTCGCCGCGCATCTGCTCGATGCGCTCGCGCCCGGCGCTCGGCTCGTGTTGCTCGGCGACAAGGACCAGCTTGCCGCGGTCGAGGCCGGCGCCGTGTTCGCCGAACTCAGCGCCCGGCCGACGTTTACCGCCACGGCGCGCACGCGCATCGCGGACGCGCTCGGGATCGACGAAGCGGCTTTCGTCGCGGCGTTGCCGGTGCCGGACGGCGAGGCGGCGGGGGCTGCCGGGGCGGTTGCCGCGCCAATTCCAGCGCCAGCATCCGTTCCGTTACCGGCTGCTCCCGCGCGCAAGGCGTCGGCGCGGCGGAACGTGGATACGCGCCAGGCGTCGCTGTTCGACGACGAGCCGCAGGCTGAAGCGGTTTCGCCGGCCGATGCCGCGCCACCCGCGGCTTCGTTGCCGCCTGCGGCGCTTGCACCGACCGACACCGATCGCACCTCGGCGGCCACCGATCCTGCATGGATCGAGGCCGGCGAACTCGCGTGGCTCGACGCGGTCGAGCTCACGCCGTTCGATCCGGCCGCTGCGGGCGATTCGGCATGGGCGTCGACCGTTGCAACGCGCGCCGCCGAAGGCGTTGCCGCCGCGTTCCCCGCACCCGCACCGCTCGCGGACTGCGTCGTGTGGCTCGAACGCAATTACCGCTTCGGTCTCGATTCGGCGATCGGCCGCCTGTCGCTCGCGATCCGCCGCGGCGACGTGCAGGGCGCGCTCGACGCGTTGCCGACGGACGAGGCCGCGGCCGCGTCGTTTCATGACGATGCGGGCGACACGCTTGCGGCGTCGACGGTCGAGCGGCTCGCGCGCCGGTTCGGCGCCTACCTCGATGCGTTGCGCGCCGCGTTGTCCGCGCCGGTGCCCGACCCGTTGCCGTTGTTCGATGCGCTCAACCGCTTCCGGATCCTGTGCGCGACGCGCACGGGCTCGCGCGGCGCCGAGCACGTCAATGCGCTGGTGGCCACGCATGTGCGACATGCCGCGCGCGTGCCGCTCGCGGTCGGCGCACACTGGTTTACCGGGCGGCCGATCATGGTGACGCGCAACGACTATGCGCTCGGGCTGTTCAACGGTGACATCGGCATCGCGCTGCCGGACGCGCACGGCGTGCTGCGCGTGTGGTTCCGCCGCGCGGACGGCTCCGCGCGCGCCGTGTCGCCTGCAGCGCTGCCGCCGCACGAAACGGCGTTCGCGCTGACCGTCCACAAATCGCAAGGCTCCGAATTCGACGAGGCCGCGCTCGTGCTGCCGGCGTCGTTCAGCCGCGTGCTCACGCGCGAACTCGTCTATACGGCCGTCACGCGCGCGCGTACGCGCGTGCAGGTGATCGGCCCGCGGCGTGTGCTGGCGCAGGCGGTCGCGACGCGCACGCAACGCGATTCGGGCCTCGCGGCCCGCGTCGACGAGGCACTCGCGCGGCGCCGCAAGGAGACGACGCGATGATGATCCGCTACACGCTCGATCCGGCCGAAGTCGAATGGACCGCCGTGCGCGCGCAGGGCGCGGGCGGCCAGAACGTCAACAAGGTATCGAGCGCGATTCACCTGCGCTTCGACATCCGCGCGTCGTCGCTGCCGCCCGTCATCAAGGAGCGGCTGCTCGCGCTGTCCGACCAGCGCATCACGCGCGACGGCATCGTCGTGATCAAGTCGCAGGAATACCGCACCCAGGAGAAAAACCGCGAGGCAGCGCTCGCGCGGCTCGATGCGTTGATCGGCAGCGTCGCGTTCACGCCGCGCGCGCGTGTGGCGACACGGCCGACGCGCGCATCGAAGGAGCGGCGGCTCGAACACAAGTCGCGCCGCAGCGTGGTGAAATCCGGAAGAGGGAAGGTGATCGACTGACGGAAGATCGAACCGCCGGCATGGCGGGCGCCGCCGCGCCCGTCAGCGCATCACGGTGCCCGCGCTGTCGAGCACGAAGTCGACGCAGAACACGACGAGGCGGCTTTGCGCACGAATCGCGACGGCCGCCGTGTAGCAGTCGCGGCCTTCGGTCAGCGAGAAGTGCGGGCCCATCAGCGCGACGCGCCCCGGCGCCGCGATCGCGCGCTGGAAGTACGGGCGCCGCGACCAGTTGCTGTGCGTCTCCGGGAACAGCGGTGCGAGCCGCGTGCCGCTCGCCTGGCCATCCTCGGGGCGCGCGCCGATCGACGGCAGGAACTGTTCGCCGATCTCGTCCGTGACGAACACGCGGCGCGCGGCCGGCACCGCGAATACGCGCTGCGCGGCGTCCTGCAGGTTGCCGCTCGCGGAAAAGGCAGCCGCGCCGGTGAGCACGAGCCGCTCGATCGCATCGAAGCCCGGCTGCTCGGCGATCGCCGGTGTATGCCGGCGCGCGATGAAGCGTTGCCACGCGGCATCGAGCATCGCGGGCGCCGCGGCGCTCGCGTGCGCGATCGACGCATCGGGCTGGCCGAACTGGAAGCCCTGGACGAAATCGATATCGGCTTCCATCAGCGTCTGCAGCGCGTCGTCGCTTTCGACACCCTCCGCGAGCACCATCGCGCCGGCCTGGTGGAGCATCGATACCAGGTGATGCATGATGCGGCGATCGTCGGCCGACGCGTTCGCGCGCTCGACGAGCGAGCGATCGAGCTTGACGATATCGGGTCGCGCGCGCCACACGCGGTCGAAATTCGAGAATCCGGTGCCGAAATCGTCGATCGCGATCAGGAAGTCGCGATGCTGGATCATGTCGATCGTGCGGGCGAGCGCGGCTTCGTCGCGCGACGGCTGCTCGACGACTTCCAGCACGATGCGGTTCGGCGGCAGCGCGAAATGACGGCACAGCGCCTCGACGAATTCGCGCTGCACGAGGCCCGAATCGAGCACGCGTGGCGTCACGTTCAGGAACAACCAACCGTCGCCGATGCCCTGCGCGACGAAGTTGGCCGTATGCAGGCAGCGGGCGAGCCGGTCGAGCAGCAGCGCGTCGGCAGCGGCGCGCGTCTTGTCGAACAGCGCGACCGGCGAAGCCAGCGTACCGTTCTCGTCCACGACGCGCAGCAGCGCTTCATAGCCGACCACGCGCTTGTGCGTGATCGACAGCACGGGTTGGAACACGCTGCGCAGCGTCGTGTCGCGATACGTGGCGATCCAGCCGCTGGGCGTCGGTGTCAGGCGTTCGAGCAGGGAATCGAGCGAGATGTCGCGGGCGGCCTTCATGTCAACGACGCCCTGGGGCGATCGGGGGACGGTATCGTGCGCGCCACGCAGAAGCCGTCGCACGCGCAGGTGGACGCGAAAGAACGTGGTGCATCGTGACCGCCTTCTGCGGATGAGTGTTACGAGTGTAACGGGAATGGCGCGGCGCGCGTATCAGGGTAACTCCAGACGCAAACGCTACACCGCCGCGTGGACCGGGCTGTCCGCCCGCAAGCGCGACACGCAAGGGCCGCCGGTCGTGCACGCGGCGACAGCGCCGCGTGTGCCGCGTGCATTGCGTGCGAAGAAGACCGGCGGATCGGGAAAACGGAAAAACGGGCAAGCCATGCGGCTGCATCGGCATCAGATGCAAAACGACCTGCGCCGTCGCGCTCCGGTCCATGCGCGGCGCTCGGCGAACGGTGGCCGGCGCGTCGCGGGAAACCGGCAACCGGCAGGGTGCGGGCCCAGCGCGTCGCTCAGGTCGCTTCGCCGCCGCGCGGGCCCAATCCGGGAATCCGCTTGATCACGCCGGTCGCAAGCGCGGTGCCGACGAGCACGATCGCGCAGCCTTCGATCATCACGACCGACACATGTTCGCCGAGGAACAGCGCGCCCCACAGCAGGCCGAACACCGGGATCACGAACGTCACCGTAATCGCGCGCGCCGGGCCGACATGCGCGATCAGATAGAAGAAGATGAAATACGCGATGCCCGTGCAGGCGATGCCGAGCGCGAGCACGGCGCCCCACGCATGCGCGCCGACGGCAGCCGCGGGCCAGGTCGCGATCGCGAACGGCAGCAGCAGCACGGTCGAGCCGATCATGCTGCCGGTCGCGTTGACGAGCGGGTCGACGCCGCTGAGCGTGCGCTTCGTGTAGTTGGCCGCGATGCCGTACAGCAGCGTCGCGCCGAGCGCGGCGGCGGCAGCCAGCGCGGTGGCGCTGGCGCCGGTGCTGCCGCTTGCGTTGGCGACCTGGTCCCACACGAGCGTGAGCACGCCGGCAAAGCCGATCACGAGGCCGAGCGCGCGCGGCAGCGACAGCTTGTCCTTCAGCCAGAGGTAGGCGACGAGCGCGCCCCACAGCGGCGTCGTCGCGTTGATCACCGACGTCACGCCGGCCGACAGCGTCAGTTCGGCGAACGCGAACAGGCAGAACGGGATGCCCGAGTTCAGCGCGCCGACGACGAACAACGGCCATGCGCGACGGCGCAGCTGCGCACCGAGCTCGGTGGGCTTGAAGCGCGTCAGCGCGAAGCCGGTGAGAAACAGCGCGCCGATACCCACGCGCAGCGCCATCAGCGGCGCGACACCGAAGTCGGCGACGCCGACCCGGATGAACAGGAACGACGCGCCCCACAGGGCGGCGAGGACGGTCAGCAGAAAGGCGTTCTTGGGTGACATCGAGCGTGGCGGGCGAGGGGACGGGATGCAAAGGATCTTACACCGCGTTACCGCGCCGTCGTTTCACGATCGGATGAAACGACAAGAAACGGGAACGTCGCCGGTCACCGGCTCGGGGCGACCGGCGGCGGATGGAGTGGCTGTGGATGGGCCGGCGCGCTCAGTGATGGTGGTGCCAGCCGCCGCGTCCGCCGAAGCCGAAATTGAGCGACAGCGCGGGTCCCCAATAACCGCCCCATGCCGGCGCATACGCAGGCGCCGGGTAGTAGTAGGCGGGGCCCGGATCGACGTACACGGGCGCCGGCTGTACCGGTGCGGCCGCGTAATAGCCGCCGGGATAATAGCCGTACGGGTAGTAGCAGCCGGCGAGCGTCGTGCACGCGAGCGCCGCGGCGGCGAGTGCGACGAGGGTCCTGTTCATGATGTCTCTCCGGCGGAGCCGGCAATCGGCAGATGCTTAAGCTTAGGCCGCGCGGCGATGACAAGATGCGCAAAACGGTAACGGATCATTTCCGCGCCGCTGCGTCGTGTTGCGGCGCCGCATACGAAAAACGGCGCTTCCGCTGCGCGGAAACGCCGTCAGGCCGGAGCTTGCCGCGCGTCGCGCGGCAGCCGGGTAAGCCGGCCGGCTTATTTGCCGACCTGGTTGCCGATGATGCCGCCGGCGGCTGCGCCGCCCAGCGTCGACAATGCGTTGCCGCCGATCGCCGCGCCCGCGACGCCGCCGACACCCGCACCGATTGCCGTATCGCGCTGGCGCCGCGTCATCGAATCGCAGGCCGACAGGCTGGCCACCGTCGTGACGAGCAGCGCGCATACCCCAAAACGCCGAATCGAAGCATTCATGATGGTTGTCCTCGCGATAGTGAACGGAAGGTCGCACGAGCGCATCGCGGCCGCGCATGAAACCAATCTACCTGCCGTCCCACCGGGCTGCTGTAAGGACTTGTTAAGGCTCGGGCGGTTTCGTAATCAATTGTTTCCCTTGCGCCGGCAGGCACGACGCATGCGCGGGCACGCAAAAAAGCCCGCTCGAAAGCGGGCTTGGTGCAGTGCGCCACGCTGCGGTCCGTGCGGACCGCCGCGTTCGCTGGCCGGCTTACTGACGGTGATAGATCTCGGCGCCGGTCTTCACGAACTCGACCGCCTTGACTTCCATCCCCTTCTTCAGCGCTTCGCTTTCCGATACGCCCTGTTGCGCCGCGAACTCGCGCACGTCCTGCGTGATCTTCATCGAGCAGAAGTGCGGGCCGCACATCGAGCAGAAGTGCGCGACCTTCGCGGAATCCTTCGGCAGCGTCTCGTCGTGGAATTCGCGCGCCTTGTCCGGGTCGAGGCCGATGTTGAACTGGTCTTCCCAGCGGAACTCGAAGCGCGCCTTCGACAGCGCGTTGTCGCGGACCTGCGCGCCGGGGTGACCCTTGGCGAGGTCGGCCGCGTGCGCGGCGAGCTTGTACGTGATGATCCCTTCCTTCACGTCGTCCTTGTTCGGCAGCCCGAGGTGTTCCTTCGGCGTCACGTAGCACAGCATCGCGGTGCCGAACCAGCCGATCATCGCGGCGCCGATCCCCGACGTGATGTGGTCGTAGCCCGGCGCGATGTCGGTGGTCAGCGGCCCGAGCGTGTAGAACGGCGCTTCCTTGCACCAGTCGAGCTGGAGATCCATGTTCTCCTTGATCAGCTGCATCGGCACGTGGCCGGGGCCTTCGATCATCACCTGCACGTCGTGCTTCCACGCGATCTGCGTGAGCTCGCCGAGCGTCTTCAGCTCGCCGAGCTGCGCTTCGTCGTTTGCGTCGTAGATCGAGCCGGGGCGCAGGCCGTCGCCGAGCGAGAAGCTCACGTCGTACGCCTTCATGATCTCGCAGATCTCTTCGAAGCGTTCGTACAGGAAGCTTTCCTTGTGATGCGCGAGGCACCACTTCGCCATGATCGAGCCGCCGCGCGACACGATGCCCGTCATCCGGTTCGCGGTGAGCGGCACGTATTGCAGGCGCACGCCCGCGTGGATCGTGAAGTAGTCGACGCCTTGCTCGGCCTGCTCGATCAGCGTGTCGCGGAAGATTTCCCAGGTCAGGTCCTCGGCCTTGCCGTTGACCTTCTCGAGCGCCTGGTAGATCGGCACCGTGCCGATCGGCACCGGGCTGTTGCGGATGATCCACTCGCGCGTTTCATGGATGTGCTTGCCGGTCGACAGGTCCATCACCGTGTCGCCGCCCCAGCGGATCGCCCACGTCATCTTGTCGACTTCCTCGCCGATCGACGACGTGACGGCCGAGTTGCCGATGTTCGCGTTGATCTTCACGAGGAAGTTGCGGCCGATGATCATCGGCTCGGATTCCGGGTGGTTGATGTTCGCGGGGATGATCGCGCGGCCGCGCGCGACTTCGTCGCGCACGAACTCGGGGGTGATCTCGGCCAGCGCGTTCGCGCCGAAGGCCGCGGCGCCGAACGCCTGGCCCGGATGCTGGCGGCCCATCATCGCGGCGAGCTTCGCGCCGTTCGGGCCGCTCGACTTCAGGCTCTCGATGTATTCGGCGCGGCGCTGGTTCTCGCGGATCGCGATGTATTCCATTTCCGGCGTGATGATGCCCTGCCGCGCGTAGTGCATCTGCGTGACGTTCTTGCCGGCCTGCGCGCGGCGCGGGTTGCGGTGCAGGCCCGGGAAACGCAGGTCGGCGGTAGCCGGGTCGGCCGCGCGCTCGAGGCCGTACTGGCTCGACAGGCCGTCGAGCACTTCGGTGTCGCCGCGTGCCTCGATCCAGCGCTGGCGCAGCGCGGGCAGGCCCGCGCGGATGTCGATCTTCGCGTCCGGATCGGTGTAGGGGCCCGACGTGTCGTACACGTAGATCGGCGGGTTCTTTTCGCCGCCGAAGCCGGTCGGCGTGTCGGCCTGCGTGATTTCACGCATCGGCACGCGGATGTCGGGCTGCGAGCCGGTTACATACACCTTTCGTGAATTGGGCAGCGGCGCGACGGCAGCAGCGTCGACGTGGGCGTCGGCAGACAGAAACTTCGGATTGGCGTTCATGCAATCTCCTGTGTGAGCGCCGGGCAGGCGCTTCGGCGCTTGCCCGGAGCCCTTGACGAATGTGGGGCTCGAGCTAAGCAGGAGACGAGGCTTGGTGAGGCGGCGGATTTCGTCAGAAGGATGGCGGTGAAATCCGTACGCTTCCCTGCGCTGGCATTATCCAGATCAGGTTCAAAGGGTATTTCTCACCCGCAATGCCGGTTGTTTGACCGAACGCATTGCAGGACCCCCGCGTTAGCAGCGCACACGATACACTGGCTTGGCGGCGGTTTCAACCGGGACGGGATCGGCCGTCCCGGTGCGGCCGCAGCATGGCGGGCGGTGTGATGGCCCGTCGAAATGACAGCGCGCGTCGCCGCCGCGCGGCCCCACGGCTCGGCCGGCCGCGGCGAAGCGGTGCAACATGGCGCGCCTTCGCGCAACCTCACAAAAAAAATTTCGCAGCGGCTGTCATTTCCCGCGACGTCGTCCGTCTATTCGGCTCCTTAAACCCATGTTTTGGAGAGATGTCATGAAAAACGTACTGATCGCCACCTGTGTCGCTGCTTTCGCCACGCTTGCAACGGGCGCGTATGCGCAGAACGACGCGATGTCGCAAAACGGCTCGTCGATGTCGAAGGACGCGATGGGGCACGACGCGATGGCGAAGGACGGCGCAATGAAGAAGGACGCCATGAAGAAGCATGCGATGAAGAAGGACGCGATGAAGAAAGACGCGATGTCGCACGACGAGATGGGCAAGGCGAAGTCGGACGACAAGATGGCGCCGTCGAACTGACGGAGCCGGACAGGGCGTGCGGCCGGCGCATGTGCTCGACGACGGCCGCCCGCGTCTCGTTTTGTCTCGACTCGACTCGTCTCGTCGACGCGTTCCGGGAGTCTTCATCATGCAAACCGTTCCCGCCACCGGGCGCGCGGCCGTCACGCCGCCCGCCCGCAAGATTCATCCCCTGTGGGTGCGCGTGAGCCACTGGCTCAACGCGCTCGCGGCGATCCTGATGGCGCTGTCCGGCTGGCGCATCTACGATGCGTCGCCGATCTATCCGCCGTTCGTGTTTCCGCACGGCATCACGCTCGGCGGCTGGCTCGGCGGCGCGCTGCAATGGCATTTCGCGGCGATGTGGCTGCTGGTCGGCAACGGGCTGTTCTACCTGACGATGTCGATCGCGACCGGACGCCTCGCGCGCAAGATGCTGCCCGTCACGCCGGCGTCCGTGTGGCGCGACGTGCGCGCCGCGCTGCGCGGCCGGCTCGCGCACGACGATCTGAGCGTCTACAACGCGGTGCAGCGTGCCGCGTACCTGGTCGCGATCGTCGATCTGATCGTGCTGGTGCTGTCCGGGCTGACGATCTGGAAGTCGGTGCAGTTTCCGCTGCTGCGCGAACTGTTCGGCGGTTACGACAACGCGCGCGTCGTGCATTTCTGGGCGATGTCGCTGCTCGTCGCGTTCTTCTTCGTGCACGTCGCGATGGCGCTGCTGGTGCCGCGCTCGCTGCTCGCGATGCTGCGCGGGCGCTGACCCGTCAACTCCGGGTGAAGGAAATCATCATGTCCGATTCCGAATACAGGCGCGCCGATTCGCGCTGGACGCTCGACCGCAAGTCGCTCGAACTCGACGTGCGCCGCGAGCTGGAGATGCCGTCGCGGCGGCTGTTCAATCGCCGCATCCTGACGCTCGGCGGCCTGACGATGCTGACCGGCTGCACGCTGAAGGACGACGCGTCGGTCAACACGTTCCTCGAGAAGGTGTCGCGCATGAACGACCGCGTGCAGGCGTGGCTCTTCAGCGGCGAGCGGCTCGCGCCGACCTACACCGAGGCCGACATCACGCGGCCGTTCCCGTTCAACGCGTATTACGGCATCGACGACGTGCCGCACGTCGACGCATCGACGTACCGGCTCGTGCTGTCGGGCCGCGTGACGGGCAAGCGCGTGTGGACGCTCGACGAGCTGTATGCGCTGCCGCACGCGGAGCAGATCACGCGGCACATCTGCGTGGAAGGGTGGAGCGCGATCGGCCGCTGGGGCGGCACGCCGTTCGGCGCGTTTCTGGCGCGTGCCGGCGCCGATACGCACGCGAAATACGTCGGCTTCAAATGCGCGGACGACTACTACGAAAGCATCGACATGCCGACCGCGCTGCATCCGCAGACGCTGCTCGCATTCGACTACGACGGCCACCGCCTGCCGCCGGAATTCGGTTTCCCGATGAAGCTGCGGATGCCGACCAAGCTCGGCTACAAGAATCCGAAGCACATCATGGAAATCTTCGTGACCGATACCTTCCCGGGCGGCTACTGGGTCGATCAGGGGTACAACTGGTTCGGCGGATCGTGAAGCGGCGGCGCGCGAACGCGTGCTGCCGTGCGTCGCGGCGTGTCACACGGATTCGCGCACCTGCAGGTCGACGCGCAGGCCGACCGCCGCCGCCATGTTCACGAGCGCGTCGAGCCCGAACAGGTTGATCTTGCCGCGCAGCAGATCGGACACGCGCGGCTGCGTGACGCCCAGCCGTTGCGCGGCCTGCGCCTGGCTGAGTTCGAGCTGCGCGATGCGCTGCTTGAGCGCGATCATCAGCTCGGAGCGCAGCTTCATGTTCTCGGCTTCGGCCGGCCGGCCTTCGAGTGCGTCCCAGACGCTCGCATGACGTTCGTTGCTCATCGTTTCCTCTCCATCATCAGCGCCCGGTAGCGTCGGGCCGCCAGGTCGATATCGGTCTTGCAGGCGCGTGCCGACTGCTTGCGGAAGCAATGCAGCACGTAGATCGCGTCGGCGAAGGTCGCGACGTAGACGATCCGGAACGCACCGCTCGCGTCGCGCAGGCGAATTTCCCGCACGCCCGGGCCGACGGTGCGCATCGGCTTCCAGTCGTCGGGCGCGAGGCCGCGCTGCACCTGGTCGATCTGGTGGCCGGCTTCGCGGCGCGCGAGAAGCGGAAAGCCGCGCAGGTCGTCGAGTGCGGTGCCGACGAACACGACCGGCTTCGGCGGAAGAATGGTGGAATTATACAAAATTTTGTATGGGTCGTGTGCGGGTCGAAAGGGCGAATGTCGGCGGCCGGACGCGCCTGCCGACCGTCGCCGATCATCACCATAAGCGCGAAGCGACCGCTGAAGCGCATGACTGGCCATCAGGCCGATGGAGCGATCGCAACGGGCGGGACCGGATGCCGGGCGGCCCGCGCGACGCCCGCGCCGCGCGTATTCGGCCCCCGATCCGGTTGGTCCGGATACCGAAAAATGTCGCGCCGAAACGTCAGTCGATAAGCTTTCAGACTGGTCTGATGATGCTTTCGAATCCTTGATGCCATAATGCCGAGCGTGCGCAGCCGAAGCGGCTCGCGCCCGCTTTTCGACCCTCTGCCGCCGCTTGCCGGTTCTTATTCGTCGCCGTTCGCACTGCCATGTCGTTCCGCACGTCCGTCTCCGCCTTCCCGGTCCAGTCAGGGCCGTTTGCCGGTCTCTCCGGCGTCTTTCAGCGGAGCACGCGACACGTCGTGCGGGCGGGCTGAACGATGACCCCGCTCGACCGCCTCCTCGATTTCCTCGCCCGCCTGCCGATCCGGATCCGCCTGCCGCAAAGCCGCGGCGGCCGCGTCGCGCTCGCCCTCGTCTTCATCTATTTCGTCTGGGGTTCGACCTACAGCGGCCTGCATTTCGCGCTGCAGTCGTTCCCGCCGCTGCTGCTGTCGGGGCTGCGCAACCTGCTCGGCGGGATCGGCCTGTTCATCTTCGCGCTGCGGCGCAAGCCCGAATGGCCGACGCTGCTCGAAATCCGCAACTCGGCGATCGTCGGCACGATGCTGGTCGCGCTGTCGTCGGGCACGATCGCGCTCGGGATGCGCACGGTCAGCAGCGGCTCGGCCGCGGTGATGGTCGCGACGGTGCCGCTGTTCGCGACCGTGATCGCGGCGGTCGCCGGACGCGCGGTGACGAAGGGCGAGTGGGCGGCCGTCGCGCTCGGGATGGTCGGCATCGTCGTGCTGAATTCGGGCGGCGCGGCCGCCGCGAACTCGGCGCTCGGCACGATCTGCGTGCTGGCCGGCGCGCTGTTCTGGGCGGGCGGCGCGCATCTCGCGACGCGGCTCAAGCTGCCGTCCGACCTGTTCCTGTCGACGTCGCTGCAGATCGGCCTGGGCGGGTTGATGTCCACGATCGGAGCGTGGCTGATGGGCGAGCGCATCGAGCAGGTCGCGGTCGCGCCGGTGTTCGCGTTCGTGTACCTGATGGTGTTCTGCACGATGGCCGCGTACGTCGCGTACGGCTACCTGATTCGCCACACGAGCCCGATCATCGCGAGCAGCTGCATGTATGTGAACCCGATCGTCGCGGTCGCGCTCGGCGCGCTGATGCTCGGCGAGCCCGTGACGACGGCAACCGTGGTCGCCACCGTCGCGATCCTCGGCAGCGTCGGGCTGTCGTTCCTGTTCGATCCCGCGCGCCGGCCCGCGGCGCGCGCGGCGGCCGATGCGGCGCCGGGCGTGGTGACCGTGGCGACCGCGGCAACCGTCGCCGCCGAATCGACGGCGGATGCGGCGTCAGTACCGGCTCAGGCGGCGATGCCGGAGCCGGCACCGATCCTCGCGCCTTCCGCGGTACCGCTTGCGGTGCCCGCACCGGCCGCCGTCGTGGACCCGGCCGCGGTCATGGATCCCGCGCAGGCATTCACGCCGCCGCCGGCCGTCAATCCGGCCGCGTCGCGGGCCGACGCATGACGCCGGTGCGCGACGCGGCGTTCAGTCGCGACGTGCGCCGCGATGGTGGGACCAGCCGGCGAGTGCGGTAAACAGCAGGCCGGCCGCGCACATGCCGATCCAGCCAAAGGCGTGCCACGCGGCGACGCCGGCCGACGAGCCGAGCGCGCCGCCGATGAAGTAGCACACCATGTACACGGTGTTCACGCGGCTGCGCGCCTCGGGCTTCAGCGCGTAGATGCGCGACTGGTTCGAGATCTGCGCGGCCTGCACGCCGACATCCAGCACGATCACGCCGATCA
The DNA here is from genome assembly GCF_905339915.1 of Burkholderia sp. BCC1985. Lineage (NCBI taxonomy): Bacteria > Pseudomonadati > Pseudomonadota > Betaproteobacteria > Burkholderiales > Burkholderiaceae > Burkholderia > Burkholderia sp. BCC1985. The sequence continues at coordinate 31,699 of NZ_CAJPGY010000029.1, read as the reverse complement.
CGAGCCCGACTAGGCTCGTCCCCGACAGCGCAAAAATCACGAACGACGCCGCGAGCAGCGCGATCGCGAGCGAGATGATCGCGCGCGGGCCGCGCGTGTCCGCGAAACGGCCCGCGTACGGTGCAGCCAGCGCACCGGCCGCGCCGACGATCCCGAACAGCCCTGCGGCCTGCGGGCCGAGATGGAACGGCGCGCCGGCGAGCAGCAGTGTAAGCACCGGCCAGAACGCGCTGAACGCGGCGAACAGCGCGGCGCCCGTCAGCGACGCCTCGCGCAGCCCGCGCAGTTCGACCGCCAGGTGCCACATCGAGCCGAGCAGCTTGCCGTACGGCAGCGTCGACGTCGGCGAGCTGCGCGGCAGCCGCAGCACGATCACCGCGACCAGCGCGACGAGCGCCGCGACCGACGCGCCGAACACCGCCCGCCAGCCGAAATATTCGGCGACGAAGCCGGCCGCCGTGCGCGCCAGCAGGATGCCGAGCAGCAGGCCGCTCATCACGGTGCCGACCGCATGCCCGCGCTCGGCCGGCGGCGCGATCTCGGCCGCGAACGGCACGGCCTGCTGCGCGATCGTCGCGAGCACGCCGATCGCAAGGCTCGCCACGGCCAGCACTGCCAGCGACGGCGCGGCCGCGGCGACGATCAGCGCGATCGACAGTCCCGCGATCTGCATCAGGATCAGCCCGCGGCGATCGAAGCGGTCGCCGAGCGGCGCGAGCAGGAACATCCCGGCTGCATAGCCGAGCTGCGTCGCGGTCGGCACCGCGCCGATCCATGACGCGCCGTCCGGGAAGGCCGAGCGGAAGCTGTCGAGCAGCGGCTGGTTGTAGTAGATGTTCGCGACCGACACGCCCGCGATCGTCGCGAGCAGCAACAGCAGGCTGCGCGAGTAGTGGGGCGAGGCGGCGTCGGTCGGACGGTCGGTGGAGGCGGCGGACATGGCGGCAACGGAACGGAGTTGGGCGGCGTGGCGCGCGGCGCGGCGTCGGTGGCGCAGGCGGCCGGGCGCCGATCGAGCGTGCCGATCATACCGGAGCACCGGGAATCGTGCCGGCGGTGCTGCGGCGCTGCGGCGCTGCGGCCAGAAGCCCAGAAGCCCAGAAGCCCAGAAGCCCAGAAGCCCATAGGCCCGGAAGCCCGGAAGCCCGGAAGCACGGAAGCACGGAAGCACGGAAGTGCAGAAGCGCAGAGGCTGCGCTGCTGGCGCGATCGCAGCATGGCCGGCCGCGCTCAACCGCAATCATTCGACGCGGCCCCGACCAGCCGCAACCGCTCGTCATGCATCCGCGATTGCGTACGGTTCAGTCGACCAGTTCCCCGCTCGGCTCATAGAACGGATACGGCCCGTCGCCTTCGTCCACGTACACGTGATGGGACGTCATCCCCATGTCCGGCGTATGGACGTGCACCGCGAACGCGGGCGGCTCGAGCCGGAACGCGGACGGCGCGTCCGCGCGCAGGTCGAACGCGACCTGGTGCGCGGGCGCCGGCACGGCCGACGCGAGCGTGCCGCCGAAGCGCGTGAACATCGTCCGGTGCACGTGGCCGCACAGCACGCGCTCGACGTTCGGATAGCGGCGCAGCAGCGCGTCGAGTTTCGTGGCGGCGGCGGGCACGAGGCGCAGCGCGTCCATATGTCCGATCCCGGACACGAACGGCGGGTGATGCAGCGCGACGATCACCGGCCGGTCGCGCGCAGCGTCGAGTTGCGCGGTGAGCCACGCGAGCCGCGCATCGCACAGGTCGCCGTGGCTCGTGCCGGGCACCTGCGAATCGAGTGCGAGCACGCGCACGGCGCCGACGTCGAGCGCGTACTGCACGAACTCGCCGTCCTGCAATTCGGGACGATCGGCGAACGCGCGGCGCAACCCCGCACGATCGTCGTGATTGCCGACCATCAGGTAATACGGGATCTCGAGCGGCGCGAGCAGGTCGCGCAGGTGGCGGTATTCGTCGTCGTGGCCGAAGTCGGTCAGGTCGCCGGTGACGAGCACCGCGTCGGGGCGCGGCACCAGCGCGTTCAGCTTCGCGATGCAGCGCGCGAGCGCGGCGGCCGTGTCGACGCGCCGGTACGCGAGCTGGCCCGGGCGCTTGATGTGGAGATCGCTGATTTGAGCAAGCAGCATCGTCGTTCCTCGGAATGTGTGGTTATCGTGGTTATGGTGGGGCGGTGTTACGCGGCGAGTGCGATCAGGCCTTCCGGCGCGATCGTGAGGCCGACCGCCGTGCCGCGCGCGAGCTCGATGCGGCCCGGCACGTCGATCACGAGCGCGTCGGGTGCCGCATGCTCGATCGTGAGCCGCGTGCGTTCGCCGAGGAACGCGCACGCGCCGATCGCGCCGCGCAGCGGCGCATGCGCGGGATCGGCGAGCTGCGCATCCTCCGGACGGAAGAACCACTCGTCGGCGGCGTGCGGCGTGACGATCGCGCCCCCCGTCGTCACGAGCGCGCCGTCCTGCCATTGTCCTGCAAGCCGGTTCAGCGTGCCGATGAACTGCGCGACCGTACGGTTCGCCGGGCGGTAGTAGATGTCGCGCGGCGTGCCGATCTGCTCGATGCGGCCCGCGCCCATCACGACGATCCGGTCGCCGAGCTCCATCGCCTCGGCCTGGTCGTGCGTGACGTAGACGGTCGTCACGCCGAGCTCGCGCAACAGCGCATTCATCTCGCGGCGCAGCACGTCGCGCAGCTTCGCGTCGAGCGCGGTCAGCGGCTCGTCGAGCAGCAGCACGCGAGGGCGCACCGCGAGCGCACGCGCCAGCGCGACCCGCTGGCGCTGGCCGCCGGACAGCTGATCGACGGGTTTGTCCGCATGCGCGTCGAGCCGCATCATCGCGAGCAGCTCGTCGACGCGTTCGCGCAGCGCGCGCGGCTCGGTCTTGCGGATCTTCAGTCCGTAGCCGACGTTGCCGCGCACCGTGAGGTTCGGGAACAGCGCGTAGTTCTGGAACACCATGCCGACCTGGCGGCGCTCGATCGGCAGCGCGGTCACGTCGTCGCCGCCGAACCGGATCGTGCCGCCGGCATCCGGCGTGTCGAGGCCCGCGATCAGGCGCAGCGTCGTCGTCTTGCCGCAGCCCGACGGGCCGAGCAGCACGAGCGTCTCGCCCGCGCCGATCGACAGGTCGAGCGGTTCGAGCACGCGCGTGCCGCGGAACGTCTTCGCGCAGCGGGTCAGGGTGATGGGGGTGGAATCGAGTTTCATGGGAAGGGTAAGGTCAGCGCAGGGTCAGCGCGGGCGACGCTTCGGTGCGCGCGTGCCGGACGGATCGACGCCGAGCCACTGCATCGCGACGAGGAGCGGCAGCGTCATCAGCAGGAACACGATCGTGTACGCGCTGCCGACTTCGAGGCGCAGCGACGCATAGGTATCGGCGAGCCCGACGGGCAGCGTCTTCGTGTCGGGCGTGTGCAGCATCCAGGTCAGGTTGAATTCGCCGATCGACAGCGTGAGCACCGCGAGCGCGCCCGCGACGATGCCGGGGCGCAGGTTCGGCAGCACGATCGTGACGAAGCGCGTGACGAACGACGCGCCGAGGCTCGCCGCGCCTTCCTCGAGCGTGCGCAGGTCGGCGCCGGCGGCGACCGCCGCGACCGCGCGCACCATGAACGGCAGCGTGAACACGACGTGGCCGACGACGATGAACCACAGGCTCATCCGGAACGCGGTGAAGCCGCCGTACACGACCAGCAGCGCGAGCGCCGACGCGAGGCCCGGCAGCGCGACCGGCAGCACGAGCGCTTCCTCGATCACGCGGGCGACGCGGCTCTTGCTGCGCGCGAGCGCATAGCCGGCCGGCACGCCGACGGCGAGCACGATCGCGAGCGTCGCGAACGCGACGCCGAGCGACAGCGCGACCGAGCCCTGGTACTGCTGCCACACCTGTTCGAGCCAGCGCAGCGTGAGGCCGCTCGACAGCCCGCGGAAATAGTTGACGGTGAGGCCCGCGAGCACCGACATCACGACGGGCACGATCAGGAACGCGCACAGCAGCAGCGTGACGCCCCATTGCAGCGCGGCGATCGCGCGCGCGCCCGACACGCGCGGCGCGCGTCGGGCGGCGCCGTTCGCGTGCGACGGAGCGGGCGCCGGCGACGGCGCGGACGAACCGGAAAGCGATTGCATGAAGGAATCCTCAGGCCGCGGCGGCGGCGGTGTGGCCGGTGAACCGGCGCGCGAGCGCGAGCACGGCCCACGTGACGATGCCGAGCACGATCGACAGGCCGGCGGCCGTCGCGATGTTCGCGTTCAGCGTGAACTCGGTGTAGATCGTCATCGGCAGCACGTTCAGGTCGGTGGCGAGCGTGAAGGCGGTGCCGAACGCGCCCATCGCGGTCGCGAAGCAGATCGCGCCGGCCGCGACCAGGCCCGGCGCGAGCGCCGGCAGCACGATGTCGACGAAGATGCGCCACGGCGACGCGCCGAGCGAGCGCGCGGCTTCCTCGAGCGACGCGTCGAGCTTCGACGCGGCCGCGATCACGGTGACGATCACGCGCGGGATCGAGAAGTACAGGTAGCCGACGAACAGCCCGGCAACCGAATACGCGAACACCCACTTGTCGCCGGTCAGCTTCGCGGACAGCATGCCGATCAGCCCTTGCCGGCCGGCGAGCATGATCACCATGAAGCCGACCACGACGCCCGGGAACGCGAGCGGAAAGGTGAGCAGCGCGAGCAGCACGCGCTTGCCGGAGAATTCGCGGCGCGCGAGCAGCAGGCCCGAGATCGTCGACAGCGCCAGCGTCGCGAGCGTGACGCCGGCCGACAACGCGATCGTTTCGCCGAGGCTCGTCATGTAACGCGCGTTGCCGAGCAGCGCCGCGTATTGCGTGAAGAACGCGCCGTCGGCGGACACCCGCACGAGCGCCGCCATCGGCAGCAGCCAGAACGCGGCGAACACCGCGAGCGCCGGCGCGACGAGGGCGACGCGCCAGCGCAGCGGGAAAGTCAGGTCGAGCATGGCGTGGTCCGGCGCTTACTGCATCACTTGCAGGTATTGCTGGCCGAACGCCTGCTGGCCGGCCGCCATCTTGCCGAAGTCGACCGATTTCGCCCGGGCGTATTCGCTCGCCGGCAGGAACTTCGCGGCGACGTCGGCGCCGAGCGTCTGCGCGCGCACCGGACGCAGGTACGCATTGGCCCACAGCTTCTGGCCTTCGTCGGACAGCACGAAGTCGAGCACCTTCCTGCCGTTCGCGTCGTGCGGCGCACCCTTCACGAGGCTCATCACGTACGGCACCGCGATCGTGCCTTCCTTCGGAATCACGAACTCGACGTTCGCGTGATCCTTGTACTTCGCGCGATACGCGTCGAAGTCGTAGTCGAGCAGGATCGGAATCTCGCCGGACAGCACGCGCGCATACGCGGTCTGCTTCGGCACGATCGGCGCGTTCGCCTTCAGCTTGCGGAACCAGTCGAGCCCCGGCTTGAAGTCGTCGAGGCTGCCGCCGAGCGCCTGGTTGACGGCCACCGCGCCTGCATAGCCGACGAACGCGCTCGACGGATCGAGGTAGCCGACCATGCCCTTGTATTCCGGCTTCAGCAGGTCGGCCCACGAGCGCGGGACCGGCTTGCCGTCGAGCGCGTCCTTGTTCACGAAGAAGCCGAGCGTGCCCGAGTGGATCGCGAACCAGTAGCCCTGCGGGTCCTTCAGGTTCGCGGGGATGTCGTTCCAGTGCGCGGGCTTGTACGGCGCGATCACGCCCTTGTCCTTCGCCTGGAACGCCGACGACACGCCGAGATAGACGACGTCGGCGACCGGGCTCTTCTGCTCGGCGATCAGCTGCGCGATCGCCTGGCCCGAGTTCTTGTTGTCGAACGGCACGCGGATGCCGGTCTTCTGCTTGATCGCCGCGATCTGCGCGGCCCAGTCGGCCCATTCGGGCGGGCAGTTGTAGCAGATCGCGGATTCGTCGGCATGGGACGCGGGTGCGAACGCGACGAGCGCGGCGCAGGCGACGGGGGCTGCGAGCACGCGCAGCAGCGAGGTCAGGCGAAAGGACACGGTGGATCTCCGGGCGGGGTCGGGGTAGCTTGCGCGCGCCGCGCACGATGGCGTGGCGCGCGTGTTCAGGCTTGGTGCAACTGCAGGTCGGCGGCCGGCGGCGCGACCGTCGCGCCGTCGCGCACCGTATGCGGCAGGATCAGCGACGTGCGCTCGATCGTCGCGCCGCCGATGCATTCGACGAGGCGCTGCCATGCATGACGGCCGATGTCCTGGTTCGGCGTCGCGACGCTCGCGAGCGGCGGCGCGAGCAGCTCGCCGATCGCGATGCCGTCGAAGCCGAGCACCGACAGGTCGTCGGGAATCGAGAAGCCCGCGCGGCGCAGGCCGCGCATCACGACCATCGCGAGCAGGTCGTTGCTGCAGAAGAGGGCGGTCGGGCGCGTGGCTCGCGCGGTGAGGTGCGCGAGCACCGCGTCGGGCAGCTCGGCCGCGTTGAAGTCGACCTCGACCGGTGGCAGCGTCGCGACGCCGGCCTCCTCGAGCGCCTGCGCGTAGCCGAGATGGCGCTGGCGAGCGCGATCCGACGCGGCGAGCGAACCGGCCAGCATCAGCACGCGGCGATGACCGCGTGCCGTCAGCATGCGCACGCCGTCGTAGGCGGCGCTGCGGTTGTCGACCGACACCGACGGTCGGCGTTGCGTGTCGTTGTGCATCAGCACGTAGTGCGGGCCGTCGCGGTCGAGCATGTCGAGCAGCGGATGCGTGTCCGCATCGGCGACGGTCAGGATCAGCCCCTCGACGCGCTGCTCGCGCAGCGTCTCGATCGCGTGGCGCTCGCGCGCCGCGTCGTATTCGGTCGTCATCAGGATCAGCTTGAAGCCGGCCGCGGTCGCGAGTTCGTCGATGCCCTGCAGGCAGTCGGCGAATACCGGGTTCGACAGCGTCGGCAGGACGACGCCGACGAGCCGCGTGCGCTCGCCGCGCAACTGCCGGCCGAGCGGGCTCGGGCGGAACTGCAGCGTGTCGATGGCGGTGCGGATGGTCGCCAGCGTGGCGGGGCTGACGGTATGCGGCGCGTTGATCGCACGCGAGACGGTGGCGATCGAGAAGCCGGCGAGCGCGGCGACGTCCTTGATGGTCGGGGGCATGAAGTTACGCGATGTAAACGTTTTCGGCGGGAGAATTATCGAAAACGTTTGTGACTTCGCGATGACTCACGAGACGTCTGTTTCGTAAAAAGTGCGACACAAACATCAGACGGTTGGCGCCCGGCGAGCGGGGCGGATTCGATTGTATCGGCGGATGCTGCGGCGCGGGAGGAAATCGGCGACGGTGTCGCGCCGACGTCGGTTGCGGTGCTCGGGTTCGGGTGTGGACAGGGCAGGCCGACATGCTGCATCGCGATGCAATGCACGCGAATCAGCTAATGCATGTGCAAGCAATGGTAGAATCGCGTCCGCCCTTTTGCCGGGGTGATGAAATTGGTAAACATAGCGGACTTAAACGATTGAGTGCCCGGCCGGAAACGACCGGTGCAGAACCCTTCAAATTCGGTGAAACCCCTGACGCGCGCCTGCGTCGAGGCAACGCCGAGCCAAGCCTCGCGGTACGAGTGCAGCGAGGAAGGTGTAGAGACTAGACGGGGGGCGCCTAAGGCGCACGGGCGGCAACACCGCCCGCGCGCGACGGCGAAGGCATAGTCCAGCGCACGAACGGCTTCGTTTCGACGACGCCGGCTTTGAAAAAAGCAGTGTGACGAAAATCCGCCGCCTTAACTGGCTTGCCGGTTCGAGTCCGGTCCCCGGCACCAAGATCGCTTCCGTGCGATTCCATGAAGTTCCGAAAACCCGCGAGAAACCAGCCGCTCGCGGGTTTTTTGTTTTTCAGGTCGTGCTTCGATGGCGGCGGCCGGTTCCTGTTGCTCCCCCGCGCCGGCCAAACGCAAACGTACCGGCGATTGAAATATCGATTCCCCGCAATTTGCTTCAGGCGTCCGCTCGTCGCCCGAATGAAGCGCGCTTCAACACCCGGCTATCCGCTTTCCGCGCCGAAAAACAGCCGGCGTTCTGGAGAGCACCTTTCCGCCGCAGGCCGCTAACAGCAGAAAAACGGCTCATTACACTGCGCCCGTCGCATCGCCGGGAAACATCGACGCGACGCACCTTCGCAGCACGCAACCGTTGCGACCAGCAAACGAAAGACCTGGGGGTAAATCGTCATGAACATGCGTTGGGGGATCATCGCACCCGCCGCGTTGCTTGCTGCCGCGGCGCATGCACAAAGCAGCGTGACGCTGTACGGCAAGATCGAGGACGGTATCAACTACACGAGCAACGCGCGCGGCCACGGAACCGTGCAATTGCAAAGCGGCTACGACTACGGCAGCCGCTGGGGTATCAAGGGCACCGAAGACCTCGGCGCAGGCTACCAGGCGATTTTCACGCTCGAGAGCGGCTTCGACGTCAACAACGGGAAAATGAGCCAGGGCGGCCGGGAATTCGGCCGTCAGGCTTTCGTCGGCATCGCGTCGGATCGTTACGGCACCCTGACGTTCGGTCGCCAGTACGATCCGAGCGTCGACGTCTTCTCGCCGCTCACCGCAAACGGCAACTGGACCGGCTACCTGTTCTCGCATCCGTACGACAACGACAACACCGACTACTCGTTCCGCGTGAACAACGCGGTCAAGTACGTGTCGCCCGCGTGGCACGGTGTTACCGCGGAGGCGATGTATGGATTCAGCAATCAGGCGGGCGGCTTCGCGAACAACCGTCTCTATGGCGCCGCGCTGCAATACCAGCAGGGCGGGCTGACGGTCGGCGCGTCGTATCTGAAGATCAACAACGCACGCAATGCCGATTCGACCGGGGCGATCACCGGCGACAACACGTTCGATGCGTCGTCGCAGCAGAACATCGGCATCGGCGTGAATTACGCGTTCTCGAATGCGCTCGTGGGATTCACGTATTCGCACGTCGACGTCTACGATCCGACTTCGAACGCGTATTTCACCGGTACGACGCAGCCGGCGGGCGGTGCGTGGCAGTCGTGGAAATTCGACAACTTCGAGGTGAACGGCCTCTATCACTTCACGACCGCGTTCTACGTCGGCGCGGCATACACGTACACCCAGGCCCGCGTGGCGTCGACGGTCGGCTCGTTCAATCCGAAGTGGCATCAACTGAGCGCGAAGCTGAACTACGACTTGTCGAAACGCACGTCGGTGTTCGTCGAAGGTGTCTATCAGCATGCGCTGAACGCGCACACTGGAACCGACTTCGACTACGCGTACATTCCGGGCGCCGCCGATATCTCGTCAGGCCCGAATCAATACGTCGCGCGTGTCGCGCTGCTGCATCATTTCTGACGCTGCTCTCCGGGCGGTTATCGGTCATGTGTGGGTAAAAAAGTCCTGAATTTCGGGCTTGAAGGGAAATGTCGGCTCGCCAGGCCACGGCGGGCCACTTCGCTGCGACGAAAGCGCCGCCGTGTGATACTTGGCACCTACGTCGCACAGGCCGTCGCCACCATCGTCGCGCACGTGACGCGGCCGATGGAATCAAACGACGTTTCCCTCCCGCAAGACCACCCGCCATGACCGATTCGAACTACCACTATTACGAACCGTCGCAAGGCCACGGGCTGCCGCACGATCCGTTGAACGCGATCGTGGGCCCGCGCCCGATCGGCTGGATTTCCTCCCGCGGCAACGACGGCACGCTCAACCTCGCGCCGTACAGCTTCTTCAACGCATTCAACTATCGTCCGCCGATCATCGGCTTTTCGAGCACGGCCGCGAAGGACAGCCTGCGCAACGTGCAGGAAACCGGCGAGTTCGTCTGGAACCTCGCGACGCGCGACCTTGCCGACCGGATGAACCAGACCTGTGCCGCCGTGCCGTACGGCGTGAACGAATTCGAACTCGGCGGCCTGACCGCGATTCCGTCGCGCCTCGTCAGCGTGCCGCGCGTGGCGGAAAGTGGCGTCAACTTCGAATGCAAGGTGACCGACGTGATCCGGCTGCGCGACCACCGCGGCGTCGAGACGCCGGCCACGCTGGTGCTGGGCGAGGTCGTCGCCGTGCATATCCGTCACGACCTGCTGAAGGACGGCCTCTTCGACACGTTCGGCGCCGGCATCATTCTGCGCGCGGGCGGCCCGTCCGCCTACGTGCACGTGACGCCCGACAGCCGCTTCGACATCGCGCGCCCCGACGCGTGACGCATCGCATCATCGACGCATCGCGCCTTCGCGCCTTCGCGCGCCGGAACGATCCGGCGCGTGAGCGCTGAAGCACGCGGACGCGCACCGACAAAGACAAAGACCCCGCCGAAATCCAGGATTTCGCGGGGTCTTTCGCTTCGTACCCTCCGACACGCGTGACAGACGCGCATCGATTCCGCGCTCGCCGACGCGTTGACGCATCGCAGCACACGCAACCGTCCTTCAAACCCACCGGCAACGCCGCTCGCCCATCGTCGCCGCCATGGCAAATCTGCTCACCCCGAACGAGCGGGTTGGGCATCGACGTCCGGCACGGCAAGGCATACATTCCCAAGGTTGGCGTGCTTATCCGCGCGCCAGCCTGCGCGTGAGCCGGCAACCGGCCGCGCGCCTTTATCAGCGTGAGACACAATCGAGCGTGGAGACGACACGATGAGCCTGTCAGAGCCATTGCGTCTGCATGTGCCGGAGCCCACCGGGCGCCCGGGCTGCAAGACGGATTTTTCCTATCTGCATCTATCGCCGGCCGGCGCGGTTCGCCGCCCGCCGATCGACGTAGCGCCGGCGGACACCGCCCATCTCGCCCGCAGCCTGGTGCGCGTGCTCGACGATCACGGCGAAGCCCTCGGACCGTGGGCGCCGGATCTCGACGATGCGCGCCTGATCGCCGGGATGCGCGCGATGCTGAAGACCCGCATCTTCGACGCGCGGATGATGATCGCGCAGCGTCAGAAGAAAATCTCCTTCTACATGTTGAGCCTCGGCGAAGAGGCGATCGGCGCCGCGCATGCGATGGCGCTGCGTCACGGCGACATGTGCTTCCCGACCTACCGCCAGCAAAGCATCCTGATCGCGCGCGACGTGCCGCTCGAACGGATGATCTGCCAGCTGATGTCGAACGAAGGCGACCCGCTGAAGGGGCGCCAGCTTCCGGTGATGTACTCGGACCGCGAAGCCGGCTTCTTCTCGATCTCCGGCAATCTCGCGACGCAGTTCATCCAGGCGGTCGGCTGGGCGATGGCGTCGGCGATCAAGGGCGACACGAAGATCTCGTCCGCGTGGATCGGCGACGGCGCGACCGCGGAAGCCGACTTCCACACTGCACTGACGTTCGCGCACGTGTATCGCGCGCCGGTCGTGCTGAACGTCGTCAACAACCAGTGGGCGATCTCGACGTTCCAGGCGATCGCGGGCGGCGAGGGGACGACCTTCGCCGGGCGCGGCGTCGGCTGCGGCATCGCTTCGCTGCGCGTCGACGGCAACGACTTCCTCGCGATCTACGCGGCGTCGACCTGGGCCGCCGAACGCGCGCGCCGTAATCTAGGCCCGACCTTGATCGAGTGGGTCACCTATCGCGCCGGCGCGCATTCGACGTCGGACGATCCGACGAAATACCGGCCGGCCGACGACTGGGCCCATTTCCCGCTCGGCGATCCGATCGCCCGCTTCAAGCAGCACCTGATCGCGAAGGGCATCTGGTCGGACAGCGCGCACGACGCGCTCACGGCCGAACTGGAAGCCGAGGTGATCGCCGCGCAGAAGGAAGCGGAGAAGTTCGGGACGCTGGCCGACGACCGGATTCCGTCGCCCGCGTCGATGTTCGACGACGTGTACAAGGAGCTGCCCGCGCATCTGCGCCGTCAGCGCCAGGAACTGGGAGCGTGATCATGGCGCAACATGAAACAACGACGGCGTCGGCCCAGCCGATGACGATGATCCAGGCGCTGCGCTCCGCGATGGACGTGATGCTCGGCCGCGACGACGACGTGGTCGTGTTCGGGCAGGACGTCGGCTACTTCGGCGGCGTGTTCCGCTGCACCGAGGGGCTGCAGGCCAAGTACGGCAAGTCGCGCGTGTTCGACGCGCCGATCTCGGAAGGCGGGATCGTGGGCGCTGCGGTCGGGATGGGCGCGTATGGCTTGCGGCCGGTCTGCGAGATCCAGTTCGCGGACTACTTCTATCCGGCGTCCGACCAGATCGTGTCGGAAGGCGCGCGGCTGCGCTATCGCTCGGCGGGCCAGTTCACCGCGCCGCTGACGATCCGGATGCCGTGCGGCGGCGGCATCTACGGCGGCCAGACGCACAGCCAGAGCCCGGAGGCGATGTTCACGCAGGTCTGCGGACTGCGCACGGTGATGCCGTCGAATCCGTACGACGCGAAAGGACTGCTGATCGCGTCGATCGAGAACGACGATCCGGTGATCTTCCTCGAGCCGAAACGCCTGTACAACGGGCCGTTCGACGGCCATCACGAGCGTCCGGTCACGTCGTGGCTCAAGCATCCGGGCAGTGAGGTGCCGGACGGCTATTACACGGTGCCGCTCGACACGGCCGCCGTCGTGCGGCCCGGCAACGACGTGACGGTGCTGACGTACGGCACGACCGTCCACGTGTCGCTGGCGGCTGCCGAGGAGACCGGCATCGATGCGGAAGTGATCGACCTGCGCACGCTGTGGCCGGTCGATCTCGACACGATCGTCGCGTCGGTGCGCAAGACCGGTCGCTGCGTGGTCGTGCACGAGGCGACGCGCACCTGCGGCTACGGCGCGGAGCTGGTGTCGCTCGTCCAGGAGCACTGCTTCTACCATCTGGAGGCGCCGGTCGAGCGGACGACGGGCTGGGACACGCCGTATCCGCACGCGCAGGAATGGGCGTATTTCCCCGGGCCGGCCCGGGTCGGCGAAGCGTTGCGACGCGTGATGGAGGCCTGAGATGGGGATTCATGTCATCAAGATGCCGGATATCGGCGAAGGGATCGCCGAGGTCGAGCTGGTGGCCTGGCACGTTCAACCGGGGCAGACGATCGCCGAAGACCAGCCGCTCGCCGATGTGATGACCGACAAGGCGGCGGTGGAGATTCCGTCGCCGGTGGCGGGCAAGGTGCTGGAGCTCGGCGGCAGGATCGGCGAGATGATGGCGGTCGGCAGCGAGCTGATTCGTCTCGAAGTCGAAGGCGACGGCAACCTGAAATCGGGCGCGAAAGCACACGATGCAGGCCCGGATGCGACGCGGCGAGCGGCGGCGGTCGACGTGCCTGCCGAGTCGTCTTCCATCGCTGAGGGATCCGAAACACATGCGTCGTCGAAGGCGGCGACGCATGCCGCGTCCCGCGCGCCGGCCGAGCCGCGCCGCGCGGAACATGCGGCGCCGCCGCGCGCGGCGCTCGCGCCGGGCGAACGGCCGCTCGCGTCGCCGGCGGTGCGCCAGCGCGCGTGGGACATGGGCATCGAGCTGCGCTACGTGCGCGGCACCGGCGAGGCCGGGCGGATCCTGCATGCGGACCTCGACGCGTATGCGCGCACGGGCGGCGGCGCCGCGCGCGGATCGCAAGCGTGCGGCTACGCCGAGCGCAACGACGCAACCGAAGTGCCGGTGATCGGCCTGCGGCGCGCGATCGCGCGCAAGATGCAGGAAGCGAAGCGCCGCATTCCGCACTTCAGCTACGTCGAGGAGATCGACGTCACCGAACTCGAAGCGCTGCGCGCCGAGCTGAACCGACGCCACGGCGACACACGCGGCCGGCTCACGCCGCTGCCGCTGCTGATCCGCGCGATGGTGATCGCGCTGCGCGACTTCCCGCAGATCAACGCGCGCTACGACGACGAAGCCGGTGTCGTCACGCGATACGGCGCGGTGCACATGGGCGTCGCGACGCAGACGGACGGCGGCCTCACGGTGCCGGTGCTGCGTCATGCGGAAGCGCGCGACGTGTGGTCGATCTCGGCGGAAATCGCGCGGCTCGCCGACGCGGTGCGCGCGAACCGCGCGCAGCGCGACGAGCTGACCGGCTCGACGATCACGATCTCGAGCCTCGGCGCGCTCGGCGGCATCGTGTCGACGCCGGTCATCAACCATCCCGAGGTCGGCATCGTCGGCGTGAACCGGATCGTCGAGCGGCCGATGATCCGCGACGGCGCGATCGTCGCGCGCAAGATGATGAACCTGTCGTCGTCGTTCGACCATCGCGTCGTCGACGGCGCGGACGCGGCCGAATTCATCCAGGCCGTGCGCGAGGTGCTCGAGCGCCCGGCGCTGCTGTTCGTGGAGTGAGCCCGATGAAGAACGAACACACCACGCTGCTCGTGATCGGCGGCGGGCCGGGCGGTTACGTCGCCGCGATTCGCGCGGGGCAGCTCGGCATTCCGACGGTGCTCGTCGAGCGCGACCGGCTCGGCGGCACGTGCCTGAACATCGGCTGCATTCCGTCGAAGGCGCTGATCCACGTCGCCGACGCGTTCGAGCAGGCGCGCGGGCAGGCCGTCGAGGGGATGCTCGGGATTCGCGTGCGCGCGCCGGAGATCGACATCGCGAAAAGCGTCGCATGGAAGGACGGCATCGTCGAGCGGCTCACGCGCGGCGTCGGCGCGCTGCTGAAGAAGCACGGCGTGCGCGTGCTGCACGGCGACGCGCGCGTCGTCGACGGCAAGACGGTCGACGTCGTCGCCGGCGACCACACGACGCGGATCGCCTGCGAGCACCTGTTGCTCGCGACGGGTTCGGAGCCGGTCGAACTGCCGTCGATGCCGTTCGGCGCGCACGTCGTCTCGTCGACCGAGGCGCTGTCGCCCGCGTCGTTGCCGAAGCGGCTGGTCGTCGTCGGTGCCGGCTACATCGGGCTCGAACTCGGATTCGTCTATCGCAAGCTCGGCGTCGACGTGAGCATCGTCGAGGCGGCCGGGCGCGTGCTGCCCGCATACGACGCGGAACTCGCGAAGCCGGTCGCCGATTCGCTCGCGCGGCTCGGCGTCGGGCTATGGACGGGCAACAAGGTGCTGGGCCTCGCGAGCGACGGCGCCGTGCGCGTGCAGGCGCCCGACGGCGCGGAGAAAACCCTGCCGGCCGATCGGGTGCTGGTCGCGGTGGGTCGCCGGCCGCGCGTCGACGGCTTCGGGCTCGAATCGATGCCGCTCGATCGCAACGGTCGCGCGCTGCGCATCGATGACGAATGCCGGACGTCGATGCGCAACGTATGGGCGATCGGCGACGTCGCCGGCGAGCCGATGCTCGCGCATCGCGCGATGGCGCAAGGCGAGATGGTGGCCGAGCTGATCGCGGGACGGCGCCGCAAGTTCACGCCGGCCTCGATCCCGGCCGTGTGCTTCACCGATCCCGAGGTCGTCACGTCCGGCTGGTCGCCCGACGACGCGAAGGCGGCCGGTGTCGACTGCATCAGCGCGTCGTTCCCGTTCGCGGCGAACGGCCGCGCGATGACGCTGCAGGCGACCGACGGTTTCGTGCGCGTCGTCGCGCGGCGCGACACGCACCTGATCGTCGGCTGGCAGGCTGTGGGGCGCGGCGTGTCGGAACTGGCCGCCGCGTTTTCGCAATCGCTCGAGATGGGCGCGCGGCTCGAGGACATCGGCGGCACGATCCACGCGCATCCGACACTCGGCGAAGCGATGCAGGAGGCGGCGTTGCGCGCGCTGGGACATGCGCTGCACGTGTGAGCATGTGCCGACCCGTGCGGCTGATCGAAGCCCCGCCACGGCGGGGCTTCTTGTTTGTGTCGATCGCGTGCGTCGGCTTCGTGTCTCCCGCGCCGGATTCGACACGACGGTTCGTGCTTCGAATATCCGGATTGCCGACGATCGGTCAAGGCCGACGCCGCGCTCGACGCGCGCCCGGGCGTGCAGGTGATCGGATCGGAACGGTTGGCCTGAACCGCAACCGGCGACGACGTGCCGCCGGCGGCACGGCTGAACGAACGGACGGCCTGCGCCGGCGGTTCGCGCACGACGCCGTCAAGCAGGCCGACCCGTTGCAAGACTGTTTCGTCACACCAGGCAATAGCGGACATGTCGCGTGCAGGCTGACCTACGATGAAGACATCGCGTCCATCGTCTGCCCAACCATGTGCACCCACTACCGCGCCCCCGATGAAGACCCGGGCATCAGCGAGCTGAGGATCGGCATCGGCGATCTGTTCCGCCGCGATCCGTGGGAACCCGACGTATATCCGGACTATGCGGCGCCCATCGCACGTGCCGACGGCGACGGTCTCGCGGTCGTCAGCGCGGTGTTCGGCTTCTGGCCGAAGTTCATGCAGCCCGAGCGTCTCGATGAGCACGGCCGCAAGCGAAGGAAGCTCGATACGGTGAACGCGCGCGCGGAGACGGTCGGTGAGTCGCGACTCTACGGCAACGCCTGGCGCAATGGCCAGCGCTGCCTGATTCCGGCGCGCTGGATCTTCGAGCCGTGCTACGAGACGGGCCGCAACGTGTGGCACCGGATCGGCGTCGACGGCTGGCGACCGTGCTGCGTCGCCGGCCTCTGGCGGCGCTACGAAGCGGCCGACGGCCACGAGCGGATCGGCATGACGATGCTCACGGTCAATGCGGACGATCATCCGGTGTTCGCGCGCATGCATCGGCCCGGCGACGAGAAGCGGGGCGTCGTGATCCTGCGTCGCGACGACTACGACGAGTGGTTGCATGCACGCGACGTCGAAGCCGTGCGGCGCATGCTGACACTCCTTCCTGCCGGCGACATGGTCGCCGCACCCGATCCCGTGTCGCCCGCCGACGGCTGAGCTTTCGTTTTCCATACAATTTTCATGCGCACAACCGACTGCTCCGCAGGTCGGACGTATCCCGTTTTCTCAGACGATTTCCAAAATTCCCGGATTCCGGGTAATCACCGATATCAGCCAAGTTGTATATACAAGATCATCCGCTGGCAATGTCGGCACACGTCGTGCCCGTTGCGCGCCAGCGTGCTGACCGTGCGTGCGTGGCGCATGCCGGCGATCCACGGCGCCCCGCACCCGACGAGCCGAAAGGGCGGCTCGGCACGTTTTCCGTCTCGTCCCAACCATTTGTGATCCTCAGTATCTTGGAGATTTACCCGTGTCAACGAATCCCAGTGGAAAAGCCGGCGGTCTGATCGAGGTACGCTCGATCGATTTCATTCCCGACGCCGAACGCCACGGCGGACTGCTGAGCCAGTTCACGCTGTGGCTGTCCGCGAACATGCAGATCACGGCCATCGTCACGGGCGCGCTGGCGGTCGTGCTCGGCGGCGACGTGTTCTGGTCGCTGGTCGCGCTGCTGCTCGGCCAGTTCATCGGCGGTGCGGTGATGGCGCTGCACGGCGCGCAGGGGCCGCAGCTCGGGTTGCCGCAGATGATCTCGAGCCGCGTGCAGTTCGGCGTCTACGGCGCGATGATCCCGATCGTGCTCGTGTGCCTGATGTACATCGGTTTTTCCGCCAGTGGCTCGGTGCTCGCCGGGCAGGCCGTCGCGCAACTGCTGCACGTCGACGACGCGGCCGGCATCCTGCTGTTCGCGGCCGTGATCGTCGTGCTGACGGTGTTCGGCTATCGCGCGATCCACTTCGTCGGCCGGATCGCGAGCGTGATCGGCATCGTCGCGTTCGTCTACATGTTCACGCAGCTGTTCGCGAACCACGACGTCGGCGCGCTGCTCGCGAACAGGCACTTCTCGCTCGCGAGCTTCCTGCTGTCGATGTCGCTGTCCGCGTCGTGGCAGATCGCGTTCGGCCCGTACGTCGCCGACTACTCGCGCTACCTGCCGCGCTCGACGTCGTCGGTCGCCACGTTCCTCGCGGTCGGCCTCGGCTCGGTGATCGGCGCGCAGGCGGCGATGGTGTTCGGCGTGTTCGCGGCCGCGCTGGCCGGCAGCCAGTTCGCGCACCACGAGGTGTCGTATATCGTCGGCCTCGGCTCGACGGGCGCCGTGGCCGCGCTGCTGTACTTCAGCATCGCGTTCGGCAAGGTGACGGTGACCGCGCTCAACGCGTACGGCAGCTTCATGTCGATGGCGACGATCGTCAGCGGTTTCCGCGGCAAGGGCGCGGTGTCGTCGAAGAGCCGTCTCGTGTACATCTTCGGGATGATCTGCGTGTCGACGCTGATCGCGCTCGCCGGCCGCCATTCGTTCCTGAAGGAATTCACCGCGTTCATCCTGTTCCTGCTCGCGTTCTTCACGCCGTGGAGCGCGATCAACCTGGTCGACTACTACTGCTTCACGCGCTCGCGCTACGACGTGCCCGCGCTGTCCGATCCGGATGGCCGCTATGGCCGCTGGAACGTGATGGCGATCACGATCTACGTGGTCGGCATCCTGGTGCAGCTGCCGTTCATGTCGACGCACATCTACACAGGCCCGCTCGTCGACGCGCTCGGCGGCACCGACATCTCGTGGATCCTCGGCCTCATCGTGCCGGCCGTGCTGTACTACGTCGGCGCGCGTGCGTCGCGGCGCAGCATCCCCGAGCGCCTGATCCTGCCGCTCGAACGCGGCGAGGTTCATCACTGACGCATCGCGTCGTCCGTCGGGCCGGCCTGCAGCCGGCCTGAGCGGCCCGCCGCGCCGAACCGGGCGCGACCGGCAGCCGCGCTGCACCTCACCTTCGTTATCCGCGATGCCGGCATGGCAGACCACCGTGCCCGGCATCGTTCCATTCTCCTTTCATTGAATAGTAGGACTAAGCAGATGAACGCACGAGACAATCGTTCCCGGGCGCGATCGGCGCATGCCGGTCTTCGCATGGCCGTTACGGCCGCATGCCTGGGTGGGTCGGGCGCCGCGCTCGCGCAGGACGGCGTCACGCTGTACGGCGTGATCGACGAATTCGCGCAGTACGTGAATACCGGCAACGGCTACACGGCGGCGATCGGCTCGGGCGGCCAGTGGGGCAGCCGCTTCGGGCTGAAGGGCGGCGAGGACATCGGCGGCGGCCAGAAGATCGAGTTCGCGCTCGAGAACGGCTTCAACCCGAACGACGGTTCGCTGGCAAGCTCGGGCAGCATGTTCAACCGGCAGGCGTGGGTCGGCATCGCGGGGCAGTGGGGCAAGGTGCGTGCGGGCCGCCAGAATTCGCCGCTGTTCAACGACCAGGGCGGGCAGGACGCGTTCGGCGGCGTCACGCAGGCGTCCGGCATGGACAACCTGACCGTGTTCGCGTTCCGCACCAGCAATACGCTGTCGTACCAGAGTCCCGAGATCGCCGGCTTCCAGGCCGGGCTGTATTTCGGATTCGGCGACGCGGGCGGCGTGCGCTCGGCTGGCTCGAGCCAGCAGTTCGACGTGACCTACGAGCACGGGCCGTTCGCGGCATTCGTCGCGGGCCAGTGGCTGAAGAACAAGACCGCGACCACGACCGATCGCACGATCATGGCCGGCGCGTCGTACGCAATCGGCAAGGCGACGGTGTACGGAGGCTTCTCCGCGGTGAAGTGGGCCGACCTCGGGATCGATTCGCGCGTGTACGGGCTGTCGGTCAAGTACCAGCTCAATCCGGCGAACTACGTCGCGCTCGGCTATGCGTACCTGCACGACCAGACGTCGCAGGGCGACAACGCGGACCAGTTCGGGCTGATGTACGAATACGACCTGTCGAAGCGCACGAGCTTCTATGGCGCGCTGTCGTACCTGCGCAACCGCAACCAGGCTAGCTACACGCTCGCCGGCGCGGCGAACCCGGGCCTGCCGCTCGCGTATCCGGGCGCGAATGCGCGCGGCGTGCAGCTCGGCATCGTGCATCGCTTCTGACGGTGCATCGGGCGCCGGGCCGCGCGGGTCGGCGCCTGTTTCCCGTCACGGGTGCGCGCAATCGCGCGCCGGCATGCGTGCGCCCGCATTCGCGCGCCAACATCCGCGCGCTCACATCCCCAGCCGTTCCGCGAGCGAATGACGCTGCATGCAGCGCTCCATCGCGTCGAGGAACGCCTGCTCGGCCGCGTTCATCTTGCGGTCGCGATGCCACAGCAGGAACACGTCGACGTCGACGAGCCCATCGTCCGGCGGCAGGCGCCACAGGCGTTGCTGCGCGATGTCGTCGCGCACGATGTGCTCCGGCAGGCAACCGATGCCGTAACCGGCGAAGATCAGCCGCCGCACTTCCTCGAGGCTCGGCGACGACGCGACGATGCGTCCGGTGAAGCCCTTCTGGTCGCGGAACACGGTGAGCGGCGACAGGCTGTCGCCGATCTGGTCGCTCGTAAACGACACGAAGTTTTCCGCGAGCAGGTCGTCCATCCGCAATTGGGTCTGCCCGAACAGCCGGTGATGGCGGCCGCAGTAGATCGCGTAGCGCTGCCGCAGGAAGCAGCGCATCTCCAGCTTGTCGTGCGGCGTGCGGCACAGGCCGAGCCCGGCGGTGGCTGTCTTCTGCAGCAGCGACGACAGGATGTCCGACGAGCGCATCACCTCGATCTGCAGGTCGATGCGCGGATACGCGCGATGGAAGTCGGCGAGGAATTCGTCGTAGACCGGCGACTCGATGCGGCTCACCGTCAGCAGCCGGATCGAGCCGGTCAGGTCGGCCGTGCTGTCGTCGAGTTCCGTTTCGAGCCGCGACACGCCGCCGTAGATGTCGCTCGCGATCCGGTACACGGCTTCGCCGGCCGGCGTCGGCGCGAAGTGCGCGCCGCGCCGCTCGATCAGCTTGCGCTCGAGGGCCTCCTCGAGCCGCCGCAGCGCCTGGCTCACGGCCGGCTGCGTCACGTGCAGGCGCGCGGCCGCACGGCTCACGCTGCGCTCCTGCATGATCACCAGGTAGGTGCGCAGCAGGTTCCAGTCGAGGCGGTCGTTGAGGAAGGGGGCGAGGTCGGCGCGCATCGGGTCAGTCATTAGCTGAATTTATACGCGAAATAATAACTTGAAATTTGACTAATGATGTGCGGTCGCCGATAAAGGAGGGGCGCCGCACCGTGCGGCGCGAGGCCGCGACAGACGGCCGGCCATCACGATATCGCGCGTGCCGCGGCGCGCGCCAGGAGCCCGCATGACCCAGTCCCTTCCTTCCGCCCGCCAGCCGGCGCGTGCCGCGACGGCCGCGTTCATCGGCACGATGATCGAGTGGTACGACTTCTACATCTACGCGACCGCCGCCGCGCTCGTGTTCGGCGAACTCTATTTCCCGTCGCATGACCGCTTCGTCAGCACGATGGCGTCGTTCGCGACGTTCGCGGTCGGCTTCTTCGCGCGCCCGCTCGGCGGCATCGTGTTCGGCCACCTCGGCGATCGCATTGGCCGCAAGAAGGCGCTGATGACGACGCTGATGATGATGGGCGTCGCGACCGTCTGCGTCGGGCTGCTGCCCGACTATTCGAAGGTCGGCATGCTCGCGCCGGTGCTGCTGGTCGCGCTGCGCGTCGTGCAGGGGATCGCGGTCGGCGGCGAGTGGGGCGGCGCGGTGCTGATGGCGGGCGAACACGCGCCGCAGGGCCGCCGCACCTTCTTCGCGTCGTTCGCGCAGCTCGGCAGCCCGGCCGGGCTGATCCTGTCGCTGGTCGCGTTCCGCGCGGTCACGTCGATGGACAAGGCCGACTTCCTCGCGTGGGGCTGGCGCCTGCCGTTTCTCGCGAGCTCGGTGCTGCTCGTGGTCGGCATCCTGATCCGGCTCGGCGTGAACGAGTCGCCGGAGTTCGCGCGCGTGAAGGAGGCGAACCGTACCGTGAAGCTGCCGGTCGCCGAAGTGTTCCGCTCCGCATCGGGGCTCGTGCTGCTCTGCATCGGCGCGAACACGATCGGGATCGCGGGCGTCTATTTCACGAACACGTTCATGATCGCGTACACGACGCAGTACGTCGGCGTGTCGCGCGCGCTGATCCTCGACAGCCTGTTCGCGGTCGCGATCATCCAGTTCATCGTACAGCCGATCGCCGCGTGGATCGCCGAGCGCATCGGCGGCGCGCGTTTCCTGAAGATCGCCGCGCTGCTCGCGATGCTGTCGCCGTACCCGATGTTCATGCTCGTGCAGGGCGGTACGTCCGCGTCGCTCGTCGCGGGCATCGCGCTCGCGGTCGTCTGCATGGCCGGTTTCTATTCGGTGATCGCCGGCTTCGTGAGCGGCGTGTTTCCCGCGCACGTGCGCTATTCGGCGATCTCGCTCGTTTATCAGATCTGCGGCGCGCTCGCGGGCGGCCTGACGCCGCTCGTCGGCACCTGGCTCGCGCATCGCTTCGCGGGCCAGTGGTGGCCGCTCGCGGTGTTCTACACGGGTCTCGCCGGCGTCTCGCTGCTTTGCATCGTCGCGCTCGACGCGCGCCGCGCGGCCCGGCCGGCCGCCGCCGAAGCGCTCGGCTCGCGCTGAAACTCAACGAACGAATTCATCGGAGTGCAAATGAAAGACCTGCTGGAAATCGACGGTGCCCGCCTGTGGCGCAGCCTGGCCGACATGGCACGCATCGGCGCGACGCCGCGCGGCGGTGTGCGGCGCCTTGCGCTGACCGACGACGATCGGCGCGGGCGCGACCTGTTCGCTCAGTGGTGCCGCGACGCGGGAATGACGGTGAGCGTCGATGCGGTCGGCAACCTGTTCGCGCGGCGCGCCGGCACCGATGCGCAGGCCGCGCCGGTGCTGATCGGCAGCCATCTCGACACGCAGCCCGAAGGCGGGCGCTTCGACGGCGTGTACGGCGTGCTCGCCGCGCTGGAGCTCGTGCGCACGCTGAACGATGCGGGCATCGCGACCGACAAGCCGCTCGAGATCGTGTCGTGGACCAACGAGGAAGGCGCGCGTTTCGCCCCGGCGATGCTCGGCTCGGCGGTGTTCACGGGTGCGTTGCCGCTCGACGACGCGCTCGCGAAGCAGGATGCCGACGGTGTCACGCTCGGCGCCGCGCTGGACGCATGCGGCTACCGCGGCACGCGCGCGCCGGGCGGCGCGCTCGACGCGTATTTCGAAGCGCATATCGAACAGGGCCCGGTGCTCGAGGCGAACGGCACGACGATCGGCGTCGTCACGGGCGGGCAGGCGATCCGCTGGCTCGACGTGAGCGTGACGGGCGTGGCCGCGCATGCGGGCACGACGCCGATGCCGTATCGCAAGGACGCGTATTTCGCGAGTGCGCAGATCGCACTCGAACTGGAACGGATCGTCGCGGGCTACGCGCCGCGCGGGCTCGCGACGATCGGGCAGGTCGGCATCCGCAACGCGTCGCGCAACACGATCGCAGGCGACGTGACGTTCACGGTCGACCTGCGCCATCACGACGATGCGCAGGTCGATGCGATGGAGCGCGACCTGCGCGATGCCTGCGCGCGCGTGGCCGCCGCGCGCGGCGTTCAGGTGTCGATCGAGACCTGCTGGCGCAGCCCGGCGACGCCGTTCGACCGCGCCTGCGTCGAACTGGTCGCGCAGGCGGCGGACGCATTCGGCTACACGAACGAGCGGATCGTCAGCGGCGCCGGTCACGACGCGATCCTGCTCGCGCGCCGCGTGCCGACCGCGATGGTGTTCATCCCGTGCGTCGACGGGCTGTCGCACAACGAGGCCGAAGACGCGTTGCCCGACGACGTGACGCGCGGCACGAACGTGCTGCTCAACGCGGTGCTCGCGCGAGCGGGCGTCGCGACGCGCGTGGCCGCGGCCGCGCACGACGCATGACACGGCGAATCGACGAGGACCCACGATGAAAACCTATTTCCACCCCGAACAGTTGCTGCACCATCCGCGCACCTACCTGTCGCGCGGCAGGATGCGCGAGCCGCAGGAGGTGCCCGAGCGCGCGGCGCGGCTGGTCGCGGCGGTGCATGCGCTCGACTTCGACGTGCGCGAGCCGGCCGACCGCGGCACCGCGCCGATCGCGGCCGTGCACGACATGAACTACCTGCGTTTTCTCGAGGAAGCGCATCGCGACTGGAAGCGGATGCCCGACGACTGGGGCGACGAAGTGATGTCGAACGTGTTCGTGCGCGACCCGAACCCGCTGCGCGGCGTGCTCGCGAAGGCCGCGCGCTATCTCGCCGACGGCAGTTGCCCGGTCGGCGCGAACACGTGGCGCGCCGCGTACTGGTCCGCGCAGAGCGCGCTCGCGGCCGCGTCGGACGTGAACGACGGCGCGCGCGATGCGTACGCACTGTGCCGGCCGCCCGGCCATCACGCGCGCCGCGATGCGGCCGGCGGCTTCTGCTACCTGAACAATGCGGCGATCGCCGCGCAGGCGCTGCTCGGCCGCCATCGCCGGGTCGCGATCCTCGACACCGACATGCATCACGGGCAGGGCGTGCAGGAGATCTTCTACGGCCGCGACGACGTGCTGTACGTATCGATCCATGGCGACCCGACCAATTTCTATCCGGTCGTCGCCGGTTACGAGGACGAGACGGGCGCGGGCGCCGGCGACGGCTACAACCTGAACCTGCCGATGCCGCACGGCGCGCCCGAGTCGGCGTTCTTCGAGCGGCTCGACGACGCGCTGCGCGCGCTCGCGCGGTTCCAGCCCGACGCGCTCGTGCTCGCGCTCGGCTTCGACATCTACAAGGACGACCCGCAATCGCAGGTGGCCGTCACGACCGACGGGTTCGGCCGGCTCGGCGGCGCGATCGGTGCGCTCGGCTTGCCGACGGTGATCGTGCAGGAAGGCGGCTATCACCTCGAGAGCCTCGACGTGAATGCGCGCGCGTTCTTCGGCGGGTTCGCCGGCGCGCGCTGAGGCGCTGAGGCGCTGAGACGTCGATACGTCGATACGTCGATACGTCGGTACGTCGATGCGTCGATGCGTCGGTACGTCGAAACGTCGAAACGTCGAAGCGGCGGCGCGCGATGCGCAGGCCTTCAACGAAAATGCCCGCACCGGAATCTCGGCGCGGGCATTTCTCAATCGCGGTGCCGCGTATCGGCACCACGCGGATCACCGGGCGCTCACGAATTCGCGGCGACCGGCGCGCGGCGGCGCTGGATCATCTGCAGCGCGACGAGCGCGAGCCCCGCCGCCGCGATCAGCCCGCCGACGAGCGGCACCGCCGCGTAGCCGAAGCCGGCCGAGATCGCCGCGCCGCCCGCTGCCGCGCCGACTGCGTTGCCGAGGTTGAACGCGCCGATGTTGACGGCCGAAGCGAGGCCCGGGGCTTCGTGTGCGGCACGCATCACGCGCATCTGCAGCGGCGGGACCACCGCGAACGTCGCGACACCCCAGACCAGCAGCGTGACCGCGGCGCCGGCATGGGTGCGCGCGAGCAGCGGGAACGCGGCCATCGTCACGATCAGCAGCACCAGGAAGCCGATCAGCGTGCCGTCGAGCGAGCGGTCGGCGAGGCGGCCGCCGGCGATGTTGCCGATCGAGAAGCCGACGCCGATCAGCACGAGCATCGCGGTGACGAAGCCGGGCGTCGCGCCGGTCAGGTGTTCGAGCGTCGGGGCAACATACGTGTACAGCGTGAACATCGCGCCGGCGCCGAGCACCGTGGTCCCGAGCGCGCCGAGCACGACCGGGCGCGTCAGCACCGACAGTTCGGCACGCAGGTTGGGCATCCTGCCGGCTGCGCCCTTCGGCAGCGCGGCGAACAGGCCGGCGATCGCGATCAGGCCGAGCACGGCGGTCGCCGCGAACGACATGCGCCAGCCGATCATCTGGCCGAGCCAGGTCGCGGCCGGCACGCCGCCGACGTTCGCGATCGTGAGGCCCATGAACATCGTCGCGACCGCGCTGGCCTGCCTTTCGCGCGGCACGAGGCTGGCCGCGACCACCGAGCCGAGCCCGAAGAACGCGCCGTGGTTCAGGCTCGTGACGAGTCGCGCGAGCAGCAGCGTCGTGTAGTCCGGCGCGATGGCCGACAGCAGGTTGCCGATCGTGAAGATCGACATCAGCGCGATCAGCGCCGAGCGGCGCGACCAGCGCGCGAGCAGCAGCGTCATCAGCGGCGCGCCGACCATCACGCCGATCGCATACGCGCTGATCAGCATGCCGGCCTGCGGAATCGACACGTGCACGCCGTCGGCGATCACGGGCAAGAGGCCCATCGGCGAGAACTCGGTCGTGCCGATGCCGAATGCACCGGCGGCGAGCGCCAGCAGCGGCAGCGCGGCGCTGCCGCCCGGGCGGGAAGGGGAAGAAGTCGTGGTGTTCACGCGATGCGCTCCGGTAAGCATGGGGCAACGGCACCGGGCCGTTGTGGACAGGGTGAAGTGTGCCTGCGTTACTTTTGCGGAAAAAGCCGTGCTCGGGCGAAATTATCTTGATTTCATGTCAACAATGCGCGATTGGGGCTGCACGCGCGTACGGCCCGCCGCGCGGGGCTTCCCGCGATGCGACGGCCGGCCGCCGGCCGTGCGGACGATCGAACCGTATCCGGAGCAAGGTTTTCGTCGTTGGACGGAACGCGGTGTCCGGGCGGATGCGCGATCCGCTTGAGCGTCGCGCTCGATACGCGGCGGGTGTTCGACGTGATGCGGGCGGCAGGCGGGGCTGGCGGGGGCGGGCCGGCGCGCGGCGTCGTCAGGCCGGTCGGGCGACGGGCCGCACAGCCGGCGGGCACGGCGCGAGCGCGTCATCCTTCCCGCCAACCCACCCTTTGCCGGCGCGGCTTGCCGCCCAAAAAAATCCCCGGTCACAGGGGGACCGTGACCGGGGCGGAAAGGCATCCTCTCTTTGGCACGAGGGTGGATGCGGGCGCAGTATATTTCGGTGCATAACGTTTCGAAGTGACGTTAAACGGCCCTTTTTGGCGTCAATTTGAAAATTCCGGCGTGATGGCGTCGATCGTCACCCATTCGAAAGAGTTGTCGTGCACTCGGACGGACGTTCCGGGTGGGCGATGACGCTAATACCGGCCGTCGTCCGAAGCGACTGCGCGCAGACGCCCGAATCCGCTGCCGCGCGCCGAGGCGAAATCCGTCGGCGTCGCGCGGGTCGCGCATGCTAGGCCGGTCGGTCAGTCCGCCCGTCCGGCCGCGTCGCGCACCGCCTCGAGAAACCGCGCGACGACGGGCGAAGCCGGCGCCGCCGCACCGTCGAACACGAACTCGATGTCGAAGCGGCTCGCGAGTTCGTCGAGTGCGACAAGCCGGACCGTGCGCGGGCACGTCGGCGACGCGCTTTCCGGCACGAATGCGCAGCCCATGCCGGCCGCGACGAGACCGATCAGCGTCGGGATGTCGCTGCCGACCTGCGCGATGCGCGGCGTGAAACCGGCCCGGTCGCACTGGGCCATCAGGAAGCGGTGGTGCGCGGCGGAGCGCTGCGCGTCGAACCAGACGAACGGTTCGTGCGCGACGTCGGCGAGCGTGCGCGGCGCGTGGAAGCGGCCGCCGGGCGGCGCGGGCATCGCGAGCACGAAGCGGTCGCTCAGCAGCCGCACGCCCGACAGATGCGGCGCCTCGTCGCGGCGCCACGCCATGATGCCGCCGTCGAGCTGGCCGCGCATCAGCGCCGCCGCCTGTTCGGCCGACAGCATCGGCGCGATCGACAGCTTCACGTCCGGACACGCGTCGCGAAACGCCTTCAGCACGTTCGCGACGACCGGCAGCGGCAGACAGTTCGGCAGCGCGCCGAGGCGCAGTTCGCCGAGCTGGCCGGCCGCGCTGCGCAACGCGCGTTCGCGGCTGTCCTGCAATGTCGCGAGCAGGCCGGTGGCATCCTGCAGGAAACTCGCGCCGGCCGCCGTGAGCGTGACGCCCGTCGCGCGGCGGATCAGCAGCGGCGTGCCGATCGCATCCTCGAGCTCGCGGATCTGCCGCGACAGCGCAGGCTGGACGATGCCGGCCGCGCGCGCGCCGGCCATCACGCTGCCGGCTTGCGCGACGGCCACGAAGTAACGCAGGTGACGCAGTTCGATCTGGCGCATGCGGTGTCGGCTCCGGTGTTCGGTCTCGATTCGGTGGATATGCCTGTCAAGCATAGCAAGTGCCATCCGATGGTATTGGAAAGCATGGCGGGCGTGCCGTACGATGGTCGTCGTTGCCGGGCCGGTTCACTGGCCCGTGCGTTCTCCTTGCCCCGATTCCCGACCGTGTCCCGCACCATGCCGCTTCATATCCAGACCCCCTATATCCGCTCGCAAATCGCGTCGCGCCGTCTCGGCAAGAACATCCGGCTGAAGCTCGACGCGCTGCAGCCGTCCGGCTCGTTCAAATTGCGCGGCATCGGCGCGGCGTGCGAAGCGCGGCATGCGGCCGGCGCGCACCGGTTCGTGTCGTCGTCGGGTGGCAATGCGGGCATCGCGGTCGCGTATTGCGGCCGCGAACTCGGTGTGCCGGTGCTCGTCGTCGTGCCGGAAACCGCGTCGGCCCGCGCGCGCGAGCTGATCCGCGTCGAGGGGGCGGAGGTGGTCGTGCACGGTGCGAGCTGGGCCGAGGCGAATGCGTTCGCGCTGTCGACCGTCGGTACGCAGGACGCGTTCGTGCATCCGTTCGACGACCCGGTGCTGTGGCAAGGGCACGCGACGATGATCGACGAGATGGCGGCGGTCGGCCCGAAGCCCGACGTGGTCGTGCTGGCGGTCGGCGGCGGCGGGCTGCTGTGCGGCGTGCTCGAGGGGCTCGCGCGCAACGGCTGGCACGACGTGCCGGTCGTCGCGGTCGGGACGGAAGGCGCCGACAGCTACGCGCGTTCGGTCGCGCACGGACACCCGGTCGAATTGCCGGCGATCACGAGCATCGCGACGTCGCTCGGCGCGAAGCGGCCGTGCGACGCGGCGCTCGAATGGGCGAAGCGGCACGCGATCCATCCGGTCGTCGTGTCGGATGCGCAGGCGGTGGCTGCGTCGCTGCGGTTCCTGGACGAGCACCGGATCGTCGTCGAGCCGGCGTGCGGTGCTGCGCTGGCCGCGCTCGAAGAACCGGTGCCGGTGCTGGCTTCGGCGTCGGAGATCGCGGTGATCGTGTGCGGCGGTGTGACGGCGACGGCCGAGCAGATGCGGACGCTGAACGCGACGCTGCGGTAACGCGCTCGGGCATGTGACGCAGCGCAGCCGGATCGTGATGCGGACGAAGACGTCGCGGTGAAGTGACGGCGAAGTGACGGCGGGGCGGGACCGATCGCGGGCATCCGCGGAATCGGGGGCGTGTCGTCTGTCGCGACGGGCTGTTTCCGCTCGCGGGTTACGTCACGCCGGGCGCGCGCAGCCAGTGGCCGGGGGCAAGATCTTCTCGCCGGAGGGTGACGGGCCGGGGATCGGCCGGCGCACCGCGCACACGGTGCACGGCGCGGCGAGGGCGCGCGCGGTCAGTTCGCGGACGGCGCGCTGGCGCCGGTCGGCGCGGACGACGCGACGGGGTCGGCAGCAGCGGGTGCGGACGTCTTGCCTGCCGGCGTCAGAGCAGCGTTCGAGGGCGTCGGCGCGGACGCCGCCGGCACAGGCACGGACGATGCCGCCGTGGTAGCGGCAGACGTCGACGTGGCCGGCGTCGAAGCGGACGTAGGCGCCGAAGCGGAAGTGGGCGTCGAAGCTGAAGCGGCTGCGGAGGCTGACGCGGGCGTCGAAGCCGAGGTGGGCGCCGAGGTCTTAGCAGGTACCGCAGCCGAAGCAGGCGCCGAAGCCCGCGCCGAGGCCGAAGCTTGTGCCGAACCCGAACCCGAACCCGAACCCGAACCCGAACCCGAACCCGGCGCGGCACCCGCCGCAGCCCCCGAACCCACTCCGGCTCCCAACCCCGACCCGACGGCCCGCATCGTCCCCGGCGCGACCACGGCCGATGCCGCAGCAGGCACGCCCGGCACGACCGACGTGCCCGACGTCGGCGCGACACTCGGAACGGACAGCGGCACCGGCGCCGCCGGCGGCGTCGGCACGACCGGCGTCGTCATCTTCATCGGCTCGCCCTGCGGCGTCGGCGCAGGCTCGGGCAGCGGCGTCACGGGCTCCTTCTCGGCCGCCTTCACGGTCGCGCGATCGCGGCGGGCCGGATCGATCTTCAGGAAATGCTCGACGAGATTGAAGAAGCGCTCGTAGAACACGCCGGCGGGAATCGTCTCGCTCGCGGTCTTCACGAGCGCGTCGTCACTCGACCCGATCGGCAGCGACAGCGAACCGAACACGCTGAGCCCGACGCTCGCCGACGTATTCGACTTCTTCAGCGTGTAGCGGTCCTGCACCGCGTTCACGTACGCGATGCTCGACGAGCCGTCGGCAGTCGCGTCCGCGCACACGACGTGAAACTCGATCACGACGTGCATGTCGTTGCTCGGCTGGAAATTCTTGCTGCCGTCGACCGCGTCGTTGCGCGACGACGACACGACATAACCCTGGCTCAGCAGCGCGCGCCGCGCGGCCTCGCAGGACGCGTCGGATTTCGAGTGGAACGTGTGCGCATACGGGCTGCTCGTCGCGTCGAACTGCTCCTGCTGGTAGATCGGCTTGGGTGGCGACGAGCACGCCGCCAGCACGGTCGCGGCCGCGAGCGCGCACGAAACGGAAAACAGGCGAAATCGGTTGTGCATGGCGTCTTTCAATAGGCTCGGCGAGATGCCGCGCGGGGCTGCGGGCGCAACGCACGCGGCGGCGGGGCCGGTGCGATGCGCGTGGCAATCTCGTATGGCCGGGGCGTCATTATAGTTTCGTTTGATGTCGCGCTCGCTTCAGCCGGCCGGCGCCGGCCGCGCGGCGGCGAGCAAGCGCGACGCCAGCGGGTGGTGTTCGCCGCGCCGCGAGCGGATCGCATGGATCTCCTCGGTCACGTCGCCCGCGCGGCCGAGCCGGCGCAGCCCGCGCAGCAGCGATGCGTCGGTCGCGCCGAGTTCGCTGAGCGGAAACACGCCGAGGCCGCGCGCCGCGAACACGGCCATCAGCGCGCTGTCCTCGAATTCGCCAGCGATGCGGGGCACGATCCGTTCCCGCTCCAGCCACAGGTCGAGGCGCGCGCGCAGCGCCGAGTGGGCGGTCGGCAGCAGCACCGGCAGCTCGGCGAGGCACGCCGGAAAGCGCTGTCGCGCGGCCGGCGTGACGAGCTCTGCGGGCCCGTACCAGTCGACCGGCGACGCGACGAGCCGCTCGCTCGTCACGCGCAGGTTCGACCCCGACGGCGCGCCCTGGCCGGCCAGCACGAGGTCGAGGTGATGGAGCGCGAGTTCCGCGAGCAGCGCGTCGTGCTCGCCCTCGTGGCACAGCAGCCGCAGCGTGGGCGTGTCGAGCACCGGCGCGAGGAGCGCATGCGCGGCGAGCTTCGAGATCCCGTCCGCGAGGCCGACCGCGAGCCGCACGGTCGGCTGGCTGGCCGCCGCGCGCACTTCGTCGGGAATCAGCCGGCCCATCTCGAAGATGGCCTCCGCACGCGCATACGCGGCCTGGCCCGCGTCGGTCATCGCGACACCGCGCCCGGCCGGGCGCAGCAACTGGTGGCCGAGCGACTTTTCCAGCTCGCGGACCTGCGCGCTGATCGTCTGCACGGCCATGTCGAGCCGCTCGGCGGCCCGCGCGAAGCCGCCTTCCTTCACGACGACCCAGAAATAGTACAGATGGCGGAAATTCAGCATCGGATCGTTATTTCGTAAAAACCGAACCAAAGATCAGATTCTCTCTGATTTTTACGAAATCGTGCGCCACCTATCATCGGGCTTTCCACCTTCGAATCGGCCCTTTTCATGGACTCCCTGCTGACGCTTGCCGCCGACCCCGCCGTCTGGGCCGCGCTCCTGACGCTCGTCGTGATGGAAGTCGTGCTCGGCATCGACAACCTGATCTTCATCTCGATCCTCAGCAACAAGCTGCCCGAAGCGCAGCGCGCCCGCACGCAGCGCCTCGGCATCGCGCTCGCGCTCGTGATGCGCCTCGCGCTGCTCGGCAGCGTCGCGTGGATCGCGAGCCTGACCGAACCTGTGTTCACGCTGTTCGATCACGCGTTCT
>NZ_CAJPGY010000028.1:0-85363 GCF_905339915.1 Burkholderia sp. BCC1985 | reverse complement strand
GCGCAGCATCTGCGGATAGGTCTCGACCGGGCGCACCTTGACCTGCTGGAACAGCTCGGGGAAGAGCTGCATCATCGTCTCGCGGTTTTCCAGCATGTACGACACGCCAGACGGCGTGCGCGCGTTGTCCTCGAGCACGTAGAACTGGTTCTCGGCGGTGCGCACGATGTCGACGCCGATGATGTGCGTGTAAACGTTGCCGGGCGGCCGGAAATCGATCATCTCGGGGATGAACGCCTCGTTGTGCGCGATCAGGTGCTTCGGCACGATGCCGGCGCGCACGATCTCCTGGCGGTGATAGATGTCGTCGAGGAACGCGTTGAGCGCCATCACGCGCTGCTCGATGCCGAGCGACAGCCGGCTCCATTCCGCGCCCGAGATGATCCGCGGCACGATGTCGAACGGAATCAGGCGCTCGGCGGCCTGCGCGTCGCCGTACACGGCGAACGTGATGCCCGTCCTGCGGAACACGCCTTCCGCGTCGTGGGCCTTCTGGGCGAGGCTTGCAGGGTTCTGCGTGTCGAGCCACTGCTTGAGGCGCGCGTAAGGCGCCCTCACCATATCGCCGGATTGCAGCATTTCATCGAATGGCTTCATCGATCTTTTTCTCCATCGATCGTTTTCCCCGGCATTGCGCATGCCGGACCGGCGTACTAACTGCCTTGCAAGGAACGTGCCTTGCGATAACCCCCTCAGGTCCCCCTTTTTGTCGCGCGGCCGGCACGCCCCCGCAGCATGCCGCACCATGATGGTGCGACGCACGGCGCGGGACGCGCCAGCGGCGTGCCGTGCCCGTGCACGGCCGCTGCTGCGCCGCGTCTGTGAAACATAGTTCCCCTGCGTGTCACGACTGTGCAAGCTGCACTGCACCAATACTTCCCCTGCCCGCACGCCTGCCCGTTGCCGCGCTGCTCGCCGGCAGCAGCTCCGAGCCCGTACCGGCACGGCTTCCCGCCGCCGTGCACTCGGCCGCGTCCCGCCACCTCCTCGGCCGGTCTTGCCGCATCGCAGCGAACCGCGCCGCGGCGGCGGCGGCCCGTCGCGGCGGCCCGTCCTGCACCGCGAACGGGAATGGCGCCGCATCCTTCGGTTACCGGGCGGAATGGCGGAAAGGCGGGCCGGCACGAGGCCGGCCCTGGGGGAAGTACCGTCTGCGGCAGGTCGGGCAGTTCGACGCGGTGAACTAACCGGTTAGCCGGGTCCGGCACCTCGAACTTATGCAGCCGTAATCCCGCCGACAACGCCCATGCATATTTCGACTGACACCGATCGAAAAAAAACATCGGCCCCCATGCGCGAGGCGCGGTACGCTACCAAACCGGTTCAGTGAAATGGTGCCGCTCCTCCCGGCGCCGACTATAAACAGCGAAGATCAACATGGAAGCAAAGTGGCTGGAAGATTTCCTGAGCCTTGCGGATACCAAGAGCTTTTCCCGGGCCGCGCGTCATCGGCACCTCACGCAGTCGGCGTTCAGCCGGCGCATCGCCGCGCTCGAAACGTGGATGGACGCGAAGCTGGTCGACCGCAGCATCAACCCGATCGCGCTGACGCCGGCCGGGCAGATGTTCCGCGGGCTGGCCGCGGACATCCTGCGCAGCATGTATGCGGCACGCAACCTCGTGAACGGCTATGACCAGTTCGCGGCAAGCGACCAGGTGGTGCGCTTCGCAGTCGCGCATACGCTCGTGTTCACGCTGTTCCCCGAATGGCTCAAGCAGCTGAACGGCGAAGTCGGCCACGTGACCGCGCGCGTCAACGCTGTGAACGTGCCCGAAGGCGTGCAGCAGCTCGTCGAAGGTGAATGCGACCTGCTGCTCGGCTATCACCATCCGCAACTGCCGATCGTGCTCGATCCGAACCACTTCCCGTTCGTCACGCTCGGCGTCGAACGGATCCTGCCGGTGTCGACGCCCGACGCGCGCGGCAAACCGGTATTCGAACTGCCCGGCACGCCGGACGCGCCGCTGCCGCTGCTCGCGTATTCGTCGGGCGCGTTCCTCGGGAACGTGGTCGAGATGCTGCTGCTGAACGCGGCCGAACCGTACGCGCTGCACCGGTGCTTCGAGACGCACATGTCCGAGGCGCTGAAGGGGATGGTCGTGGCCGGGCACGGGATCGGCTGGCTGCCCGAAAGCTGCGTGGCGAAGGAACTCGCGGAGGGCTCGCTCGTTCGCGCGGGCTCGGCGGACTGGATCACCGAACTCGAGATCCGCCTGTACCGGTCCGCGCGCAAGCGCGGGCTCGCGGCCGAGCAGCTGTGGACCTACATCATGAACCGGCCGCGCACCGCGGCCGACGGCGCGCGCGCGGCCGAGGAGTCGATCGCGCCGGCCATGCGCATCGCGCGCCGCAGCGCCGGCGGCAGCCGGTAGCGCCCTTCACCGTCCCTCGTCACCCGACTCGCCAGCGCGCCGCGCGAATGCAATCCGCCCGGCGCGCGGTTATTCGACGTGCGCAATCGCGGAGCATTTTCCGCTCCTGCTCCGTCTTCGATATGCGTTCCGTACCTCGATCAAACCCGTAAAAACAGGCAAACGTTTGCGAGCCGAATCGCATTTAATTTACATCGAAAACATCGACCCCGAATAAATTTCCGATTCATACGACAGAAATAACCTGTTACAGAACAAATTAAAAGTTTCTCTTTTCATGCAATGGCATTTTTCATCGATAAGGCCATATCCCCTCTTTCGATTCCCTCACCCGCACTCCGAAATTCACCGTAATGCTTCGATGAAAGAGGAAAGTCTTCCTTTTATCAGTCGTTACTTTTCGGTACAAACGTCGGTACCACTTACGTCGGAAATTTGCAAAATGGTCATCGCTACCGATGAGCAAATTTCATATTCGGCAATATCGCCTTTGT
The DNA here is from genome assembly GCF_905339915.1 of Burkholderia sp. BCC1985. Classification (NCBI taxonomy): domain Bacteria; kingdom Pseudomonadati; phylum Pseudomonadota; class Betaproteobacteria; order Burkholderiales; family Burkholderiaceae; genus Burkholderia; species Burkholderia sp. BCC1985. The sequence continues at coordinate 82,496 of NZ_CAJPGY010000028.1, read as the reverse complement.
TCAGAGCTGATCCATTTCGTCGAATTATTGCCAATCCTATTTAAATAAGACATTTAAAGCTTGTCCCATTCGGGCCACACATGATTGTTTGTTCGAAACCCATCGTGTATCAATAGCGTTGTCGCAAAACGAAATAGCGTCGCTAATTTTCAAATCGGAATAAGTGCATTGCCAGCGATTCCGGATGGAGGTTGCAATGTCTTCCTCGTTTGAACAGCATGGTCGCCGGCTCCTCGGCATTGTCGTATCCGCGCTCTGCATTCATGCCGCGGCCCAAACTCCGAACCAGGCCCCGACACCCTCGTCCGATACCGGCTCCGGGCGATACGTGATTTCGTACGTCTGCGGCGACGCGCGAATCGACGGTACGGCGCCGCTTCCCCCCGATGGCCGGCCGTACAACCTCGGTGTGTCGTTCGTATCGGGCGCCACCGGGCAACCGCTGTCGAACGTGCAGGTTCGGCTGCGACGGCATGGACGCGTCCTCGTCGAATTCAACGCGACGGGTTCGCGCTGTCTGTTCAGCGTGCCCGATGCAAGTTACCGGGTCGAAGGGACCTATCAGGGAGCGACCCAGTTCGCGGTGGTCGAAACCGGCGCACTCACCACGCAGCTGCGGTGGTGAACGTCAGTCGAATCCGCGCGCCGAGGGCGCGCACCCGCGTCATGCACTGCAATCCATCGACAGGAGAATCGAATGACTCGTGCAGAGCGACCGGACGGCGCGCCCGTCCGTCAGCCGAAGCCCTCCTGGGGACCGGGAAAGAATGCGGCGCTCAGCATCGTTGCATTTGCCGCGATCTTCGGCGCCTTCGCCTACGTCGAGCGAGACGTGGGGGGCAGCCATGCAACCGTGACGCACGACATCGCCGGCTTGATCGGCACCACCGTCGGGAAGTATCGCCAGGCCATCGTGGCCGCGACGGCCGACGCCTCCCGCGCGGCGTCGACGGCCGCGCAGGCCGAGCCGGTGACGCCTTCCGTACCGGGTACGCCGTTTGCGTCGGCAATGCCTGCCGGGTCGGCCGCGACCGCCCCGGCCGTGCCGCCACCACCGACCGCCCGCTCCGCCGCGAAACACCCGCGCCCCGCGCATGTGCCGACCACGACGCTCGCGGCCGGCGCACACGCCGCATCGGCCAGCGCTCGCGCGGCACGCCCCGCTGACACGCACCGGACGTCGCGTTCGCAGGCGCTGGCACGCACGAGACAACACCCCGAGCCCACGCCGACACGGCAACCGCAATCGGATATCGCCGACACGACGCACATGCAGACCACCAGCGTCACGCGCGACGAGATGGAAGGCGCCCGCGCTCTCGCCAGGGCGCGCTGGTGCGCACGGATCGACGAATGGACCTGCGTCGAGCACAACGCGAGCCGGGCCCTCGCCATCGACCCGAAGAACAGCGAATCGCGCGCGCTGCTTGGACAAGCGATCCGCAACCGCCTGTGAAGCGGCCGGACGCTGCCGGGCCTCACTGCCTGGCAGCACGACGACCGGCGACGCGCGTCGTCGGGCGTGCAACCGATGTGATCGTTTCAGAGTGAGGAGACATCGTGGCTAACAATCGTCAACAACAATGCACCACCGTCGCTCCGCCCAACCGGCGGATCCTCCTGCACGCGCCCTTGCTGTTGCTGCTCATCGCGTCCGGCTCCTGTCTTGCCGCCGAAGGCGACGCGGAACCGGGCAGCGCGAGGGAAGTCGCAGGCACCCACGGCGCGCCGGATGCGCTGCCGCCCGGCATGCAGCCGACGGAGGCGTCGATGCGGCTCGCCCAGGGCCCGGACGCCCTGCCCCCGCATGCGCCGACGCCGATCGCGCAGGCATCGGACGCATCGATGCAGATCGCGCAGGCGTCGAACCCGCAGCCGCAGGCGATGCCGACCACGGTCGTGGTGGAGCCGGACGCGGCGCAGCCGAGTGAACCGGCGCCGGACGCGCGATCGTCGGATGCGCAGGCGCAGCAGCTTGCCCAGGCGCCCGACATCGCGTCGCCGAATACGTCAGCGCCAGCCGCGCAATCGTCGGACGCTTCAATCCAGCTTGCCCAGGCACCCGACACCGCGCCGCCGAACACATCGGCTCCAGCCGCGCAATCGTCGGATGCTTCAATCCCGCTTGCCCAGGCACCCGGCACCGCGCCGCCGAATACATCGGCACCGGCCGCGCAATCGTCGGATGCTTCAATCCCGCTTGCCCAGGCACCCGACACCGCGCCGCCGAATACATCGGCTCCGGCTGCGCAATCGTCGGATGCTCCAATGCCGCTTGCCCAGGCGCCCGACACCGCGCCGCCGAATACATCGGCTCCGGCTGCGCAATCGTCGGATGCTCCAACGCCGCTTGCCCAGGCACCCGACACCGTGCCGCCGAACACATCGGCTCCGGTCGCGCATGCATCGGACGCGCCGACCCAGCCCGCACCGGCCGCTGCCGCCGCATCGCCGAATGCTGCGACGACAGCGACGACACCGACGCAAACCGCGCAGGCATCCGGCACCCCCATGCCGACCTCGCCTGCGCCGGTGACCCAGACGCCCGGCGCTCAGCCGCCGTCCTCGCAGGCACCGAATTCGCAGACGCCCGGCGCCCAGCTACCCGGCGAATCGATCCAGCGATCGCAAGGCCCCGACGTCCCGACACCGAATGCCCAGATACCGAATCTCCGTACCGCCGATGTCGCGACCGTGCGCAACGACGTGTTCGGCCTCGCGGCGAGCGGCGGCGCGATCCAGGCGCTCGAGGAAGCGAAGGCACGGCCCGATGCGTTCTCGGCCGTCGACATCGCGCAACTGGAAGAACTGTCGATACGCCAGCAGGTGCGCGGCGGACGCGACAAGTCGCGCTCGATGACGAGTCCGGACCGCTTCGACGGGATCGACAACGCGCTGCGCGCGGCCGACGACCTCGACAAGCGGATGCCGGCCACGCCCGACTATGCGCCGGTCAGGACGGCGCTCGCGGGCGACCGCACGGTCGCCCTCGCGGCACGCGGCGACATGAAGCCGGCCGTCGCGACGTTCGAGACGATCCCGTCCAATGCGGAGATCTCGATCGACGCGCTGGCGGCGGTTGGCGACGCCTACCTGTACCTGAGCGAACCGGCCAAGGCGAACGGCGTGTACCAGCGTGCGCTGAACCAGGCGACCGCGTCGCCTACGGACCGTGCGACCCGCGGCTTCCAGTACGGCGCACGCACGCGTCCGATCGAACTTCGCGAAGGGCTGTTCTGGTCGTATGTCGACCAGGCACGCGCGGCGGACGCGAAGCAGGTGCTCGACGACATGGGCAAGTCCCTGCCGCCGGTCAACGAAGTGCGCAACGTCGGTCCGGAAGAAAGCGACTATCTGCGCTACTACCGGCTGCGCGCGCAATACCTGATCTTCACGGGTCACACCGACGAGGGGATCGCCGCGCTGGAACAGCTCGAGAAGGAGGTGCCGTTCAACGCGGAGGTCCGTGCCGCGCACGCCGACGCGGTATCCGGCCAGTCGCATCCCCGCCAGGCGATCGCGATGTATCGCGCATCGCTGACCGACCACCCGGACAGCGTCGAGATGCTCGCCGGCCTCGGCCGCGCGGCGCTGACGGCAGACGACTACGCAACCGCGAAGAACGTCGACCAGACCCTCGACAACACGTTCCCGGACAGCGGCGCCGTGCGCAGCTTCAAGCGCGACTACAAGGCATACCGCAGCCCCGTGTTCACGACCGACCTGAGCTTCGAGCACGGCAACAGCGCGCTGGCCGACAACAGCTTCACGTCGGACAGCTATGTGTATTCGCAACCGTTCGGCGACAACTGGCGCGTCTTCTCGCATACGTTCTTCGGCCACGCGCAAACCGATTCCGGCAGCGTCAGCCGCACGCGCACGGGCGTCGGCGGCGACTACCGGCACGGGCCGCTCACCGTGCAGGGCGAAGTCACGCGCTCGTTCGGCTCGGACGGCCGAACCGGCGGCCGCGGGTCGATCGCGTACGCGCTGAACGACTACTGGACGGTCAGCGCCGGCCTCGACAGCAACGACAACTCGCTGCCGTGGAAGGCGTATGCCGCGCATATCTGGGGCCGCTCCGCGAACGCCTCGGTCGTGTATCGCCAGAACGACCGCCGCGAGGTCAAGCTGAGCTACGGCGTGAGCCGCTACAGCGATTCGAACCTGCACCAGGAAATCACGGCAACCGCCACGCAGCGTGTGTACACGTCCGCCAGGCAGCTCGTCAACGTCTCGCTGGATCTCGGCACCGACAGCAACACGCGCAACGACGCGCCCTACTTCAGTCCGCGCCGCGACTATGCGGCCGCGGCGACCGTCATGCACCAGCTGACGCTGTGGAAGAAGGGCGACATGTCGCTGCAGCAGCGCGTCTCGGCGTCGGGCGGCGTGTACAACGAGCGCGGCTTCGGCAGCAGCCCGCTGTGGAGCGCGCGTCTCGAGCACGCGTGGACGTTCAAGCACGACATCACGCTGAGCTATGGCGTCGAGGTCAGCAGCCACGCGTACGACGGCCAGCGCGAGCGCTCCGAAACCGGCTTCCTGTCGCTCAACCTGCCGTTCTAGCAAGGAGATCGCGCAATGCAAACCAGACGGACCTTCATGTGCGGATGCCTCGGCACGTTCACCGCCTGTTCGCTGTTCCCGGGCGTGACGAACGCCAAGATGATCGACCTGCTGCCGCCATCCGATCCGGCCGACGGCAAGACGTTTCGCGTCATCTGCCTGCATGACGTGCGCGACAACCTGATGGAGTCGTTCAAGCCCCCGTCGGCGCTGGTCGATCCGTTCGCGGTCGATACCGGCACGCTGACCGCGATCTTCTCGTGGCTGCAGACCAACAACTACCACACCATCACGGTCAAGCAGATCGAGGCATCCCGGCACGGCGGCAAGCCGCTGCCGCCGCGCGCCGTGCTGCTCACGTTCGACGACGGCTTTCGCAGCCACTACACGAAAGTGCTGCCGCTGCTCGAGCGCTTCAAGTATCCGGCCGTGATGGGCATCGTCACCGCGTGGATCGATGCACCGCCGAATGTGCCGATCCGCATCAGCGACAAGGTCCAGGTGCCGCGCGACTACTTCCTGTCGTGGGACGAGGTGAAGAAGCTCGGCCAGTCGGACCTCGTCGAGCTCGGCTGCCATACCCACAACCTCCATCACGGCGCGATCGCGAATCCGCAAGGCAACGAGTTGCCGGCGACCACGTCGCACCTCTACCTGCAAGACCAGAAACGCTATGAAACCGACGCCGAATTCCACGCACGCGTGCACGACGACCTGCAGACATGCGTGCGCCAGATCCGCGAACACACGGGCATCGTTGCTCGCTCGATGGTGTGGCCATATGGCGCGGAAAACCAGCCCGTGCGCCAGATATCGACGTCGCTCGGCATGGACATCCAGTTCAGCCTCGATGCCGGCCCGAATACGCCGGACGTGCCGCTGGACCGGCTGAGACGGATCCTGATGATGTACGACGTCGACATCGGCGGGTTCGAACGCTCGATGCGCGAGCCGGCCTCCAACCGCGGCGACGTCGACGTGCCCGAGCGCACCGTGCAGGTCGATCTCGACCAGGTCTACGATCCGGATCCCGCGCGGCAGGAAGCGAATCTCGGCAAGCTGATCGAACGCATCTACCGGATGCAGCCGAAATCGGTATACCTGCAGGCGTATGCCGACCCGAAAGGCACGGGCGTGGCCGAAGCGGTGTATTTCCCGAACCGGCACCTGCCGATGCGCGCCGACCTGTTCTCGCGCGCCGCGTGGCAGCTCAGCACGCGCTCCAACGTGCAGGTGTACGCGTGGATGCCGGTGCTCGCGTTCCGGCCGCCGCCGGACAAGCAACGCGGGCTCGAGGCCGTCAGCGCATTCGGCGGCGCGCCGGCCCGCGAAAACGGCACGCGCGTGTTCCGGCTGAGCCCGTTCGATCCGGAGGCGCGGCTGATGATCCAGCAGATCTACGAGGATCTCAGCAAGCACGCGTCGTTCAGCGGCATCCTGTTCAGCGACGACGCCGTGCTCGACGACTACGAGGATGCGGGCCGGCATGCGCTGCGCACCTATTCGCAGTGGGGGCTGCCGGCCGACGTCGGCAAGATCCGCGAAAATCCCGACCTGTTGAAACGCTGGACGCGCCAGAAGTCGCGCTACCTGATCGACCTGACCCGCCAGCTCGAACAGATCGTGCTGGCCCACCAGAACGTGGGCGACGTGCTGACCGCGCGCAACATCTACGCGCTGCCGGTGCTCAAGCCCGAATCGGAAGCGTGGTACGCGCAGAACTACGACGATTTCCTCGCCACCTACGACTACGTCGCGCTGATGGCGATGCCGTACATGGAGCAGGCGAAGGATCCCGAGGGCTGGCTGGACCAGCTCGTGCGGGCCGTCCGCGCCAAGCAGCGCGGGCTGCAGCGTACCGTGTTCGAACTGCAGTCGTACGACTGGCGCGCGCAGAAGCAGGTGCCGGCCGGCACGCTGCTTGCGCAGATGCGACGACTGCGCAGCGAGGGCGCCGTGAATTTCGGCTACTACCCGGACAACTTCCTGAACGGCCAGCCGGAACTCGACGCGATGCGCGACGTGATGTCGCTGAAGTCGCGCCTCGATCCGACCTCCATCAACGCGCTGATGCAGATGCAGCATGCACAGGGGACCAAGACGCCATGACCACCCACGGCATCATCCAGCGCCTGCAGGACTTCGTCTTCTACTATCCGTTCTTCATGTCGTATCTGTGGATGATCGGCGGCGTCGTCCATTATTTCCTGCTCGAGGAAGGCCGCGAGCTGTCGACGCGCACGATCGCCGCGAGCGGCATCCCGAAGATCTCGATCGTCGTGCCGTGCTTCAACGAGGCCGCCAACGCACGCAGCGTGATCCGCCACCTCAACGCGATGGACTACCCGAACTACGACATCATCGCGGTCAACGACGGCAGCCGGGACCGCACGGGCGACATCCTCAACGAGCTGGCCGTCGAGATCCCGCGGCTGCTCGTCATCCATCACGCGCGCAACGAAGGCAAGGCCGTCGGGCTCACCACCGCGGCGGCGGTATCGAACGCGGAATACCTGCTCTGCATCGACGGCGATGCGCTGCTCGCGCATGACGCGATCGGCTGGATGCTCGAGCACTTCCTGACCGACCCGGGCGTCGGCGCGGTCACCGGCAACCCGCGCATCCGCACGCGCACGTCGCTGCTGGGACGCATGCAGGTCGGCGAATTCTCGTCGATCGTCGGCCTGATCAAGCGCACGCAGCAAGTGTACGGCCGCATCTTCACGGTGTCGGGCGTGATCACGATGTTCCGCAAGACCGCGCTCGCCGACGTCGGCTACTGGAGCTCGGACATGCTGACCGAGGACATCGACATCAGCTGGAAGCTGCAGTGCCGCGACTGGCGCGTCGTGTACGAGCCGCACGCGCTCAGCTGGATCCTGATGCCCGAGACGCTGAAGGGTCTCTACCGGCAGCGATTGCGCTGGGCGAAAGGCGGCATCCAGGTGCTGATCAAGTACGCGGGCACGCTCGCGCGGCCGACCCAGATGATGATGTGGCCGCTGTTCGTCGAGTACCTGATCGGCATCACGTGGGCCTACTCGATGTCGTTCATCCTGCTGCTCGCGCTCGTCGACGTCGTCTACCCGCTTCCGCCCGACTGGCATGTGTCCGTGGTGCCGCACTGGCACGGGATGCTGCTGGTCGCGACCTGCATCCTGCAGCTGATCATCGGCAGCATGATCGATCGTCGTTACGACGAAAAACTCCTGATGTATTTCCTTGACACCGTCTGGTACCCCGTCGCGTTCTGGCTGATCAGCATGATCACCACCGTCGTCGCCCTGCCCGCCGTCGTACTGCGGGGCCGCGGCAAGCGCGCCGTTTGGGTCAGTCCCGACCGAGGCATTCAACATGAAGAACGCGCCGATTATTGACCTTTCCCTGCGCGCGCCGCGCGAAATGATCGCCGAACGCGGCGTCGTCGTCGGGCCCGTGCTCGTCGCATGGTTCCGCCTCGTGCGGCCCGCGCTGGTCGGAGGAGTATGGGCATCGATCTGCATCTACACGTACCGCTACCTGCTGCCGTTCAACGAGGCCGAGATGCCGATCGAGCAGATCGTGTTCTACGTGACGAGCATCGCGCTGATCGCCGGCACGATCGTCACGTGGCTGATCGCGGGACGCGTCGTGCATCCGCTCGCGTACCGGTTGCGCGTGTCGAAGATGCTGCGGCGCTCGGCCAGCGTGAAGATGCGCTCGGTGCCGCCGACCGCGCTCGCGGGCGCGCGCCGGCGCGGCGCGCGGCGCACGACGCGCATTCTCGTCGCGTCGCACGATGCGAACGGCTCGATCTCGGGCATCGAATGGATCGCGCATGCGGGACCGCAGCCCCGCGAGTAGGTCACCGGCGCCGTGCCGCAACGCACTGCGCACTGCGCACCACGCACGCCGCATGACGCATGACGCGACGGCGCTCCTGAAATCGTCCTGGCGCGCGTCGCGCGCCGGCCGAAAAACTTCCTGTAGACGAGGTGAATCATGTGCGGAATCGTCGGAGCAAGCGGCCTGAACAATCAGGTCCCGCAACTGGTCAATGCACTGAGCCGGCTCGAATATCGCGGCTACGATTCGTGCGGCATCGCCGTGCTGCGTGACGGCTGCCTGCGCAGCGAACGCACGTTGCGGCGCGTGGCAGACTTGCAGGACCGCGTGCTGACGCTCGGTCTCGAAGCGCAGACGTGCATTGCGCACACGCGCTGGGCGACGCACGGCGCACCGTCTGAAATGAACGCGCACCCGATCATGTCGGGCGACACGATCGCGGTCGTGCACAACGGCATCATCGAAAACCACGATGCGCTGCGCGCCGAACTGCGGGAGCGCGGCTATACGTTTCGCGGCGAGACCGACACCGAAGTGATCGCGCACCTGATCCACAGCATGTATCGCGACGACCTGTTCGACGCGGTGATTCGCGCGGTCAAGCGGCTGCACGGCGCGTACGCGATCGCCGTGCTGAGCGCGCGCGAGCCGCAGCGGCTCGTCGCCGCGCGCGCGGGCTCGCCGCTCGTGATCGGCATCGGCGCGGACCAGAACTATCTCGCGTCCGATTGCGCGGCACTCGGCGACCTGACCGACCGTTTCGTCTACCTGGAAGACGGTGACGTCGCGCTGATCACGCCGGAGCGGATCGCCGTGGTCGACTCGGTCGGGAGCGAAGCACAGCGTCCGCTGTGCCTCGTCAAGGCGCGCGACGACGACGCCGCGCTCGGCCCGTACCAGCACTTCATGCAGAAGGAGATCTTCGAACAGCCGAAGGCGATCGCCGCCACGATCGACGGCATCGACACGGTCTCGCCCGCGCTGTTCGGCGGCAGCGACAGCACGCGTGCGCTGCTGTCGAAGACCCGAAGCGTGCTGCTGCTCGGCTGCGGCACCAGCTACTACGCGGGCCTGACCGCGAAATACTGGCTCGAGGGCATCGCGGGTATCCCGGCGCAGGTCGAGATCGCGAGCGAATACCGCTATCGCGATACCGTGCCCGATCCGCGCACGCTCGTCGTCGGCATTTCGCAGTCCGGCGAGACCGCCGACACGATCGGCGCGATCGAGCGCGCGCGCGCGATGGGCCAGGACATGTCGATGGCAATCTGCAACGTGGCGACGAGTTCGATCGCGCGCAGCGCGCCGCTCAGCTTCCTGACACGCGCCGGCATCGAGCTCGGCGTCGCGTCGACCAAGGCGTTCACGACCCAGCTCGTCGCGCTGTTCCTGCTGACGCTCGCGCTCGCGCAGCAGCGCGGCCGGCTCGACGCCGCGCAGGTCGCGACGCACCTGAAGCAGCTGCACGAACTGCCGGAGCGCATCGGCCACGCACTCGCGCTGGAAACGCAGATCATGGGCTGGGCCGCGAAGTTCGCGCGCACCGAGAACGCGCTGTTCCTCGGGCGCGGCATTCACTATCCGATCGCGCTCGAAGGCGCGCTGAAGCTCAAGGAAGTGTCGTACATCCATGCGGAAGGCTATCCGGCCGGCGAACTGAAGCATGGCCCGCTCGCGCTCGTCACGAGCGCGATGCCGGTCGTCACGATCGCGCCGGACGACCGCCTGTTCCAGAAGCTGAAGTCCAACATGGCCGAGGTGCGCGCGCGCGGCGGACGGCTGTACGTGCTCGCCGGCCATCATCTCGAGATCGACGCCGACCGCGACACGCACCTGATCCGCGTGCGCGAATCGGGCGACGCGCTGTCGCCGATCGTCAACGTGATCCCGTTGCAGCTGCTCGCGTATCACGTCGGCTGCGCGCGCGGCGCCGACGTCGACAAGCCGCGCAATCTCGCGAAATCGGTCACCGTCGAATGATGCGGCGGCCGGTCGCGGCCCAAGTCGCCACCGCGCGCCCGCATGCGTTCGGGCGCGCCGCCGCGTGGCGCGTCGCGACCGTGCTCTGCGGCGCGTGCTGCGCGTTCGCCGCGCCGTCGCACGCGTTTGCCGGCGCGCCGGTCGTGCACACCGTCACAGTGGAGGCGCCGGCGTCACCTCAGTCGCCGCAGGAGCGCGGCGACCCGCGGCGCTTCATGCACGGGATCGGCGTGGCCGACGCCGGCGACGGCCGGCGCTGGGTGTTCTTCAGCAGCTCGGGCATCGTGCCGCGCGGCGCGCTGCGCAACGGCGACTGGCCGCATGACGTGTACGTCGGCGAATGGCTGCCGGGCAAGCCGCGCCTGCTGCGCGTCCATACGTTCATCAGCCGCCCGGAAGCGCAGGAGCCCGTGTCGATCGCGCAGAACCCGCGCGGCGACATCTTCGTCACGTTCGAGGACGGCTGGAACACGCCGCAGGTGGTCAGCCAGCGATACGGCGTCTATCGGCGCGACCTGAAGCCGGTCAAGCCCTACCCGAACGACGTCGAAGCAGGCGGCCACTCGGGCCACGTCGCCGCGGTGGGCGAACGCTTCGTCGTGTTCTATTCCGCCGACTGGATCGACGGCGGCGGCGTCGACAACCTCGGCACCGGCAACGGCGTCTACGTGAAAACCTACGATGCCGAAGGACGCGTGATGAACCATGTGCCGGTCGCGCCGCACCGCCGCGAATGGTGGCCCGTGGTCGCGGGTTCGCCGCGGCGCGCGCTGCTGGTCTGGCAAAAATACATCGAGGGCAGCACGGACGCGACGCTCGAATACGCGATGTTCGATCCGGTCACGGCGAAACTCGACATGCTCGGGCCGCTGAACGGCACGATCCAGTACTACGTCTATTCGTCCGCGTATGTGCCGGCGGTCGACCGCTTCGTCATCGTCACGACGACCGCGGACAATCGCGGCGTCGCAATGCTGATCGACCCGGACGGCCGTCGTCTGGCCACGCTCGACTGCCTGCCGGCGTCGGTGCGCGAGGCCGGGATCGGTGTCGACGGCACGCATGCCTACGTGCCGATCCGCGACGGGCGGCTGCTGACCCTCGCGCTTTCGCCGACGGGCATGTCGGTGAGCGGCGTGCAGCGTTCGCCGATTCCGTGGGGCTCGACCGGCATCGCCGGGTTCCCGGCACCCGGCGGGACGATGCATTTCGTGTCGCTGACGCCGTCCGGCGCACGCGAAGCGGATTTCGACACGACGCGGGAAACGCCGTTGCCGAAGGCCGACGCGCAGTGTTCGACGCATTGACGGCGACCCGGCACGTCGATCCGGCCCGACGCGCTCAATCCGGGCGTTCGCGCCTTTGCCCGAATCGCGCAGTGCGATCCCGCCGCGCGCATCGGCCGCACCCGGTCGTCACCCGGTAGTCGGACTTGCAGCGGCAGCCCGGCCCGATTCCTCATACCGCCCCCGCTCCCGCGCCGAAGTCGCCAGCGCCGCCCGTACCGGATAGACTGTCGCCCGATTCCATCCCTCGGCCGCGGCGCTCGCCTTTCTGCCGCCGCCGGAACGCCCCCACGGAGAACGAATGCTGAAGCGCCGGTGGTTTTCGCTGTTGCTGGTGACGGTGTGCCTGATCGCGACGCGCGCGTCCGCCCAGGGCTCGCTCGAACTCGAAACCGACGGCACGCCTCGCGTCCTGACGCGCCAGGCGCTGCTCGCGCGCGCCGACGCGACGGACATCCACGTGCCGCGCGACATCGCGTACGGCCGGCCGATGACGTTCCGCGCGGTACCGTTCGCCGCGCTGCTCGGCGACACGCCGCTGCCGGCGGACGGCGTGCTCGAAACGCGCGCGGCCGACGGTTTCGCCGCGCAACTGCCGCTGGATCTCGCGCGCCGCCGTGCGCCGGCCGGCGCCGTCGCGTGGCTCGCGATCGAGGACCCCACGCACCCGTGGCCGAAGCTGCCGGGCAAGCAGGTCAGCGCGGGGCCGTTCTATCTCGTGTGGCTCGGGCCGGACGCGTCGTCGGTGCGCGGCGAGCAGTGGCCGTATCAGATCGTGCGCATCACGATCGAATCGTCGCCGCTCGCGCGCTGGCCGTCGCTCGCCGTCGATCCGGCGTTGCCGGCGAACGATGCGGCCCGGGCGGGCCAGCGGCTGTTCGTCACGCAATGCCTCGCGTGCCACCGCGTCGACGGCGCGGGCAGCAGCCAGGCCGGCCCCGACCTGAACACGCCGATGAATCCGGTCGACTACTTCCAGCCCGCCGCGCTGCGCCGCTACATCCGCAACCCGGCAGCAGTGCGCGACTGGCCGGGCCGCGCGATGCCGGCGTTCCCGCCCGATCAGTTGAGCGACCGGGAACTCGACCAGATCGTCGCGTACCTCGCGTACATGGCGCGGCGCAAGGCCGGCAAGTAAGCCGCGCCCGTCAGGTGCGCGTTACGCGCCCGGTTCCTGCGCGCTTTGCAGCACTGCACGCAGCAGCACGTCGGCGCCCGCCGCCGACCATTCCGGCGTGATCGCCTCGGCTTCGTTGTGGCTCAGCCCGTCGACGCACGGCACGAAGATCATGCCGGTCGGCGCGACGCGCGCGACGTAGCACGCGTCGTGGCCCGCGCCGGACACGATGTCCATGTGCGACAGCCCGAGCGCCTGCGCCGCATCGCGCACCGCGTCGATGCAGCGCGGCGCGAACGGCACCGGCGGGTACGTGAAGATCTGCTCGATCTGCGCGCCGAGCCCCGCGTCGGCCGCGACGCGCGCCAGTTCCGCACGCAGCGCCGCGTCGAGTTCGTCGAGCACCGCATCGTCCGGATGGCGAAACTCGACCGTGAAGAAACAGCCGCCGGGCACCGTGTTACGCGAATTCGGCCGCGCCTCGATCATCCCGACCGTCGCGCGCGCGTGCGGCGCATGGCGGCGGCCGAGCGCATCGACGAATTCGATCATTCGCGCGGCACCCACCAGCGTGTCGCGCCGGAATTCCATCGGCGTCGTGCCCGCGTGCGCGTCGACGCCCGTGAGCGTCACCTCGTACCAGCGCTGCCCCTGCCCGGCCGTCACGACGCCGATCGTCCTGCCCGCGCGTTCGAGAATCGCCCCCTGCTCGATATGCAGTTCGTACGCGGCATGCACCGGATAGCCGCCGACGGGTTCGGCGCCCGCGTAGCCGATCCGCGCGAGTTCCTCGCCGATCGTCCTGCCCGCGCCGTCGGTGCGCGACAGCCCGTATTCGAGCGAATAGACGCCCGAGAACACGCCGGCCGAGATCATCGCCGGCGCGAAGCGCGAACCTTCCTCGTTGGTCCAGATCACGACGTCGATCGGGCGCTCGGTCTCGATGCCCGCGTCGTTCAGCGCGCGCACGACCTCGAGGCCGCCGAGCACGCCGTAGATGCCGTCGTAACGGCCGCCCGTCGGCTGCGAATCGGCGTGCGAGCCGGTCATCACCGGCGCGGCGTCGGGATTGCGGCCCGCGCGGCGCGCGAACACGTTGCCCATCCGGTCCACCCGCACCGTGCAGCCGGCATCGCGCGCCCACTGCACGAACAGGTCGCGCGACTCGCGGTCGAGGTCGGTCAGCGCGAGACGGCAGACGCCGCCCTTCGGCGTCGCGCCGATCTGCGCCATGCGTTCGAGCGATGCCCACAGGCGCGCGCCGTCGACGCGCGGTGCGGTCGCGAGGTCGTCACGCATTGCCGGCCTCCGGGGTGTCGTCGCGCGGCGCCGCCTGCAGCGCATAGCGGAAATCGCAGCGCTTGCCGCCCTGCATGATCGTGCTCGTGCGCGTCAGCGCGATGCGCGGGTCGTAACCCTCGATGAAGTAGCTGTCGCGCGCGCAGCTCAGCAGGTGGCCGATCTCGCCGAGCCCCATCGCGTGATACATCTCCGCGTAGCTGCAGCGATGCACGTCGTAGTCGTAGTGCGTGTCGTCCGCGCGGCGCACCTCGACGTCGAGCGCATCGTCCTTCTCCCACAGCACCTGCAGCGCGATGAACGACTGCACGCTCGTGCCGTCGGGCTCCTGCGCGGCGAACGTGCGGCCCGCGTCGACGGCCGCGCCGCGCACGGCCTCCGCGATCACGGCCTGCGCGCGCTCGGTGCCGAATTCGCGCTTCATGATCTCGTAGATCGGCTTGATGATTTCCGCTTCGATGCGGCGCCGCGCGAGGATGCCGAGGCGCGTGTCCTCGGGTGCCGCCGCGGATGCGTGGGTGGTGTCGGTCATGGGGTTCGTCTCCGTCCTTATTTCGTTGCCGGGTGCGCGCCGCCGAGCACGTCGACGACGGTCCACTTGCCGCCGCGCACCTGGTAGATCGTGAATGCCGGGTCCTTCAGGTTGCCTTCGCCGTCGAACGCGACCCGGCCGGTCACGCCGGGCCGGTCGATCGCGCGCACGGCCGCGACCAGCTTCGCCGGCTGCGTCGTGCCGGCCTTTTGCGCGGCCGCGATCAGCGTGGCCGCCGCGTCGTACGCGAACGGCGCATGCAGTTCGATCGGCGCGTTGAAGCGGGCGCGGTACTGGGCGTCGAACGCCTTGCCGCCCGGCATCCGGTCGAGCGGCAGGCCCGGTTCGAGCGCCGTCACGCCGTCGCCGTCCTTGCCCGCGAGCGACAGGAAGGTCTGGCTCACGAAGCCGCCGGCGCCGAGCAGCGGCGCGTTCACGCCGAGCTGGCGCATCCGGCGCGCGATCGGCGCGGCCTGCGCGTCGAGCCCGCCGAAGAACACGAGATCCGCGCGCTTGCCCTTGACCGCGGTCAGCACGCCGCTGAAGTCGGTCGTCTTGTCGTTCACGTACTGGCGATCGACGATCGTGCCGCCGTTCGCCTGCACGCCCTTGATGAACTGGTCGGCGAGGCCTGCGCCGAACGACGTGCGATCGTCGATCACCGCGATGCGCTTCGCCTTCAGCGTCTTCACCGCGTAGGCGCCGGTGAAATTGCCGCCCGCATCGTCGTGACCCATGATGCGGAACGCCGTCGCGTAGCCCTGCTGCGTGTATTGGTGGCCGGTGGACGCCGGCGCGATCTGCGCAATGCCCGCATCGCGGTAGACGCGCGACGCCGGCACGCTGCAACCCGTGTTCCAGTGGCCGACGACGCCGATCACGTGCTGGTCGACGAGCTGCTGCGCGACCGCGACGGCCGTGCGCGGGTCGGATTGATCGTCGGCCGCGACGAGCTTGTAGACGACCGGCTTGCCGCCGATGCTCGGATGTTTCGCGTTCGCGTCGTCGATCGCGAGTTGCGCGCCGTTTTGCAGATCCTTGCCGATCCGCGCCGACGGGCCGGTGAGCGGCGCGGCGAGACCGATCAGGATCGTCTGCGGTGCGGACTGCGCGAAGGCGGGAACGGCGGCGATCAGCGCGGCCGCGGAGAATGCGAAGCTGGCGGGAAGAAAGGCGATTTTCATGTGCGGGGCTCGGGGATTCGAATCAAAACATGAAAAATATTAAATATTCGGCACTCTCACCCCAAATATTCAATTGTTGGATGCTTATGCCATTCCCGACACAATAGCGCAATAGACTGTAAATAAAGGATATTTTTACGTTGTCGCTTACCCTGATTTTTCTATAAAATTCGACACATGAAAAATATCGAACAATTGCCGCACGATCCGCCGTTACGCGCCGTCCGCGCGTTCGAGGCATTCGCGCGTCTCGGGTCGGTCACCGCGGCCGCGCACGAGCTCGACATCACGCCGTCCGCTGTCAGCCACCAGTTGCAGCTGCTCGAGGCGTTCATCCAGACGCCGCTGACCGTGCGCGAAGGCCGGCTGCTCGCGCTCACCGACGAGGGGCGCGACTACTACCGCTCGATCAGCGCCGCGTTCTCGGTGCTGCGCAGCGCGACGCGCTTCGTGCGCGACCGGTCGTCGCTGCGACAGATCACGATCAGCCTGATTCCGCTGCTCGGCATCGGCTGGTTCATCCCGCGGCTGCATGCGTTCCTCGCCGAGAACACCGACGTCGACGTGACCGTGCTGTACGCGCATCACCGCAACTATCGAAGCGACGCGTCCGACCTGTCGATCCGCTTCGGCACCGGCGACTGGCCCGGCTACCGCTGCGAGCGGCTGCTGCCGGGCGCGATGGTGCCGATGTGCAGCCCGTCGTTCCTGAAGCGCCACGGGCCGTTCCGCACGCCGGCCGATCTCGCGCAGGCGCCGCTCGTGCACGACGAGGATCGCAGCACCTGGGTCAACTGGCTGCAGGGCGCCGGCGTGCGGCACGTGTCGCATGCGGTGGGGCCGATGTTCGAGGACGGGCAACTGACGCTGAGCGCGGCGCGCGCGGATCTCGGCGCGGCGCTGCTGCGCGCGCCGCTGGTCGAGCGCGAACTGGCCAGCGGCGAACTCGTGAAGCTGTTCGACCACGCGCTCGACGACGGGCGCGACTACTACCTGTGCACGCGCGAGGATGCGGACATGCCGGACGGGGCGAGACGGCTCGCCGACTGGCTGAGGAAGATCGCCGCCTGAGCCGCCGTTGCGTCGCCTGCCGGCGCAACGGCGCGCTTGCCGGGCAAGTCGGTGACTTGCGGACGTCCGCACGCGTATATATGATATGCATATCATATATCGGAGGTTGCGATGAGCCGTATCCTGATCGATCTGTCGAATGGCCAGCTCGACGAACTGGCCGCCATCGTCGAGACTGAGCAACGCCCTCGCGCCGCGATCATTCGCGACGCGATCGACGCGTATATCGCGCAACACAAGCGCGCGCATGCCGATCACGTATTCGGCCTGTGGAAGGATCGCGCGGTCGACGGGCTCACCTATCAGGAGGCATTGCGTTCGGAATGGTAAAAGCACACATCGACACTCAAAGCGCGGCCGGGTATGCGGGCCGCGCGCTTCCGGCCGACGCCTGCCTCGTGCAGGTGCAGCAACGGCCGCCCCATGCCCACACCGTGTTCGGTCTCTGGAAAGCGCGTGCGCTCGACGGGCTCGCCTGGCAGGAGGCATTGCGCGCGGAATGGTAAGAGCCCTCTTCGATACCAACATCCTGATCGACTATCTCGGCGGCGCTGAGTCCGCGCGCGCGGAGCTGGCCCGCTACGACTACCGGGCGATCAGCATGGTGACCTGGATGGAAGTCATGGTCGGCGCGACGGCCCGCGACGATGCGGCAATTCGCGCATGGCTTTCGTCGTTCGACATCATCCCGCTCGACAGCATGGTGGCGAACCGCGCCGTAACGATTCGCAAGGAACGTCGCATTCGTCTGCCCGATGCGATCGTCTGGGCATCGGCGCAAGTGAACGGCCTGTTGCTCGTATCGCGCAACACGAAGGATTTTCCCGTCACCGAACCGGGCGTCCGCGCGCCGTATCGGATCTAGCGCGGGCGGCGTCCGTCATGCGTGGCGGACAGCCGCGCGTCCCGCCGTCGCCGCGCGTCACACCGCCCGCCCCCATCCGCGCTCGGCCGCATAGGCGACCGTCGCGCGCGCCAGCTCGTTCGTGCTGTCGACCAATGCAAACGGCGCATCGCGCACCGCCCGCGCGGCGATCGGGATTTCCGTGCAGCCCATCACCGCGACGCCCACGTCCCGTCGCGCCAGCGTCGCGAGCGCGCGCGACAGGCACCGCACCGACGCATCGATCTTCCCCGCCTTGACCGCCGCGATGCACGCGGCGATGTCGTGCTGCGCGGCCACGTCCGGCATTACGGGTTCGAAGCCGCGCGCACGCAGCGCCGCCTGGTAGAAGCCCGACACCAGCGTGCCGCCCGTCGCGAGCACGGCGACGCGCCGCACGCCGGCCGGCAACGCGGCCACCGACGCATCGACGATATGCAGGATCGGCGCCGCGCTGCGTTCGCGCAGCGGCGCATACCAGTGATGCGCCGAATTGCACGGGATCGCAATCACGTCGACACCGCAGCGGTTCAGCAGCGCGACGCCATCGAGCAGCGCCGGCAGCGGATCGGGCCCGCCGTCGATGATCGCGCGCGAACGATCGGGCGTCTGCGTCAGGTTCGCGACGACCATCGGCAGGTGCTCCTGGTCGCAGCGCGCACGCGTCAGGCGCATCACGCGATGCATGAAGTCGACCGTGGCCAGCGGCCCCATTCCGCCCAGTACGCCGACGAGCGCCATGATGTCTCCTTCACGCGCGCGGCGGCCGCGCGCAGATCGCGGATACGACGGCCGAGTTGCCGATCACCAGCAACAGCGTCCGCAACATCTCGCAGAACGGATCGACCGCCACGAACAGCACGAACGCGGCCTCGAACGGCAGGTGCAGCGCCGCGCACACCATGCCGGTGAGCGACACCGTCACGACGCCCGACGTGCCCGTCGACGCGAACCCGGCCAGCACCGACGCGACCAGCACGACGCACAGCTCGCCGGGGCCGAGCGACCGCTCGTAGAGTTGCGCGACGAACAGCGTCGCACTCGCGTAATAGACCATCGGCCCGACGCGCAGCAGCGACACGGCGAGCGGCACGACCAGCTCGACGCGCGCGCGGGCGAAGCCGAAGCCGTCGGCCAGGCACTCGATCATGCTCGGCATGCAGGCCACGCTGCTGCGCGTGGCGAGCGCCATCGCGAACGGCGTGCGCAAGCCGGCGAGCGTCCCGGCCAGCGTCGCGCCCGAGCGCTTCCAGATCACGACGATCGCCGCCGCGATCAGCACGAGCGCGACGACGGCGAACGCGGCGACGAAGCGGACCATCGCCTCGAGCGGCCCGAACCCCGACGTGCCGATCTGCGCGGCGCCGCCGCAGAACAGCACGATCGGCGTCGGATACGCGAGCCAGTGCATGATCTTCTGGCACGTGCAATAGACGGTCTCCAGCGTCTGGCTCAGCGCCGCCGAGATGCTGGGCGGCACGCGCCCCGACGCGAACCCGAAGAACAGCGAGAACACCAGCGCCTTCAGCGTGTCGCCGCTCGCGAGCGCCGCGAAGAAGTTGCCGGGCACCAGCGCGATCAGCATGTCGGCGAGGCCCGACGACTTCTCCGCGGGATCGCTGCCGTACAGCGTCATCACGGTATCGCTCGCCGCGCCGTCGCTGCCGACCAGCGCGCCGAACGCCTTCAGCGTCGCGGTCGACAGGTGCTCGCCCGGCCGCATCGCGACCAGCACGACCGCGCCGACCGCCACGACGAACACCGACACGCAGCTGAAGATCGTGATCACGCGCAGCACGAGATCCGACGCGTTGCCGTCGCGCAGCAGCCGCTGCAGGCTGAAGATCACGGCGGCCGTCATGAACGGCAGCGCCGTCATCTTGAGCAGGCCGACGTACACCTGGCCCACGTAGTCGAATTGCGGCGCGGCCGCCGGCCACAACACGCCCGCCACGATGCCGAGCGCGAGGCTGCCGAAGACCGTCAACGGATGGATCGCGAGCGCATGCAGCCGCTCGATGCGCGGTGCGATCCCGATGTTCTCGTTCATGTTCATGTCAGTGACCCATCGCATCGAGCAGGGATTTCACGTCGAGCCGCTTGTTGCGCTCGGCCAGGAACTGGTTGACGAACGCAAGCAGCGTCGGCATGGACACCGGCACGCCGACGGCAAGCGCGTCGGTGAGGTCGTCGAAAGTTGCGACGCGCAGCCGGATCGGCGCGGTCGGGTCGTCCTGCATCACGCGCTTGATCGCGAGCTCGTCGCGATACACGGCCGTGACCGCGCCGGCGTTCAGCGCGTCGAGCGTCGCCGGCCAGCTCGGATAGGTGCGCACCCGCGCGGCCGGGAAATCGTTGCGCGCGTATTCGGCGTAGGCCGACCCCGCGACGACGCCGATCGTGCCGCGATAGTCGCGCACGACTTCGGGCAGCGGCCGCCCTTTCGCGAGTTCGGCGAAGCCGACGCGGTTGATCAGCAGCGCGCGCCGCAGGCTGATGTACGGCGTGCTGAAGCGCACCACCTGCGCCCGCGGCAACGTACGCGACAGCTTGCTGATCGCGACGTCGGCCTGCCCGGTCGCGAGCAGATGCACGACGTCGTCGAACGTGCGCGCATCGCGGTCGAACTGCACCGGCACGCCGAGCTTTTTGGCGAGCTCGTCGGCGAGGTCGATGTCGACGCCCGCCAATGCGCCGTTGCGCGACATGAAGAACGGCGGCTGATCGACGCCGAGCACCGCGACGACGAGCGTGCCGCGCGTGACGATGCGGGCGAACTCCGGCGCGAGCAGCCGGCCGTCGGGCATCTGCACGAGCCCGGTCGCCGTGGTGGCGGGTGCCGTCACCGCTGCGGGCGCCGCCGGCGCGGACGCATCGAGGGCCAGCGCCGGCGCGGCGCACGACACGGTCACGAGTACCCAGGCCGCGCCGCGCAAGAGCCGATGCAGGCATCGCCGCTCGGGGACGAACTCGCGGAACCAGGCAAGCAGCGCGCACGCGGCGCGTCCGGAAAAGAGGTTCATGGCGGCAGTGGGACGGGGAGTATCGAACGACCGCGCGGCCGTTCGTGCAGAACGGGCGCCGGACCCTTGCGCGGGGCGCGGCACCGTCGCCCGGCGCCGCGCCCACCCGCACGCCCAATGTGTCAGAAGCGCCTTCCGGCCGAAATCCGCCGGAAGGCCCGGCCCGAATGGCACGGGCCGCCCGGACGGGCCGCCGCGACGGGGCCGGATGCAGATAGAAATTCCCGATGCCGCGGATTGAAACAAGCAATTTCACAATCCAAGGGTGAACCCGGATACTGGCAACACTTCATCAACACCCAAGCAAAGGAACTCGCAAGATGCCGATCATCAACACCCAAATCAAACCGTTCAAGGCAACCGCATACCACAACGGCGATTTCGTGCCCGTGACCGAAGAGAACTTCAAGGGCAAGTGGTCCGTCGTCGTGTTCTACCCGGCCGACTTCACGTTCGTCTGCCCGACCGAGTTGGGCGACCTCGCCGACCGCTACGCGGAATTCCAGAAGCTGGGTGTCGAAATCTACGGCGTGTCGACCGATACGCACTTCACGCACAAGGCCTGGCACGACACGTCGGACACGATCGGCAAGATCAAGTACCCGATGATCGGCGACCCGACGCTCACGCTGTCGCGCAACTTCGACGTGCTGATCGAGGAAGAAGGGATGGCGCTGCGCGGCACGTTCGTGATCAACCCGGAAGGCGAGATCAAGCTGTGCGAAATCCACGACAACGGCATCGGCCGCGACGCCGGCGAACTGCTGCGCAAGGTGCAGGCTGCGCAATACATCGCGGCGCACCCGGGTGAAGTGTGCCCGGCCAAGTGGACGCCGGGTGCGGAAACGCTGACCCCGTCGCTCGACCTGATCGGCAAGATCTAAGGGTCGCCCGGCGCACCTCGCTCGAGGCGCCCAACGAGCACCCAGCCGGGCCGCCGCCTCGCGCGGCCCGCACCCTCCTCCGGCACGACGTGCCCGAGCAGCCAAATCAATACGGAATCCAAAACGCCATGCTCGACGCCAATCTCAAGAACCAACTGAAAGCGTACCTCGAAAAGATCACGCGCCCGATCGAACTCGTCGCGTCGCTCGACGACAGCGCGAAATCGCAGGAACTGCTTGCGCTGCTGAACGAGATTGCGTCGCTGACGTCGCGCGTGACCGTGACCGAACGCCGCGACGATGCCGAGCGCAAGCCGTCGTTCTCGATCGGCGAACCCGGCAAACCGGCCGGCATCCGCTTCGCCGGCATCCCGATGGGCCATGAATTCACGTCGCTCGTGCTCGCGCTGCTGCAGACGGGCGGCCATCCGGTCAAGCTCGACGACGACGTGATCGAACAGATCCGCGCGCTCGACGGCGACTACGCGTTCGAGACGTATTTCTCGCTGTCGTGCCAGAACTGCCCGGAGGTCGTGCAGGCGCTGAACGTGATGTCGCTGATCAACCCGCGCATCCGCCACGTCGCGATCGACGGCGCGCTGTTCCAGAACGAAGTCGACGCGCGCGAGATCATGGCCGTGCCCACGATGTTCCTGAACGGCGAATCGTTCGGCCAGGGCCGCAGCAGCGTGAAGGAAATCCTCGCGAAGCTCGACACGGGCGCCGGCGAGCGCGCCGCGAAGTCGCTCGAGAACAAGCCGGTGTTCGACACGCTGATCGTCGGCGGCGGCCCGGCCGGTGCGGCCGCGGCAATCTACTCGGCGCGCAAGGGCATCGCGACGGGCGTCGTCGCCGAGCGTTTCGGCGGCCAGGTGCTCGACACGATGGCGATCGAGAACTTCGTGTCGGTGCAGGAAACCGAAGGACCGAAGTTCGCCGCGGCGCTCGAGCAGCACGTGAAGCAGTACGACGTCGACATCATGGACGTGCAGCGCGCCGACGCGCTGATTCCGGGCGACGTGCATCAGATCCGCCTGGCGAACGGCGCGGTGCTGAAGGCGAAGACGATCGTCCTCGCGACCGGCGCGCGCTGGCGCGAAATCAACGTGCCGGGCGAGCGCGAATACCGCAACCGCGGAGTCGCGTACTGCCCGCACTGCGACGGCCCGCTGTTCAAGGGCAAGCGCGTCGCGGTGGTCGGCGGCGGCAACTCGGGCGTCGAGGCCGCGATCGACCTGGCCGGCATCGTGAAAGCCGTCACGCTGATCGAATTCGGTGCGCAACTGCGCGCGGACGAAGTGCTGCAGCGCAAGCTGCGCAGCCTGCCGAACGTGACGATCGTCACGCAGGCGCAGACGACCGAGCTGACCGGCGACGGCAGCAAGCTGAACGGGCTCGTCTACAAGGATCTGCGTTCGGGCGAAACGAAGCGGGTCGATCTCGAAGGCGTGTTCGTGCAGATCGGCCTCGTGCCGAACACCGAATGGCTGAAGGGCACGGTCGAACTGTCGAAGCACGGCGAGATCGTCGTCGATGCGCGCGGTGCGACGTCGGTGCCGGGCGTGTTTGCGGCCGGCGACGTGACGACGGTGCCGTTCAAGCAGATCGTGATCGCGGTGGGCGAAGGCGCGAAGGCATCGCTCGGCGCGTTCGATCACCTGATCCGGCAGGACGCGACGCCGGCTACGGCCGACGCGCCGCAGGCCGAAGAAGCGATCGCCGCGTAACGCGCGACGCACCGCACAGGTTCGTCTCTCTTGGCCCCGCATGCCCTGGTCGGCGTGCGGGGCCCTTTTTCATCCGGTGCGGAGCAGCACGGCGCGCGCGCTGCGGCGCCCTGCTCACTGGGTCGCGCCGGACCCGGCGTTCGCCGGTGCAGGCGCCTTGATATTGCTCGACTGCCTGACCAATTGGTCGGTCATCGCGGCAGCGACCGCATTCGCCCCCGCCGACGTGTGCTGCCGATCGCCGCTCGGCGTCGCCACGTATTGCGGCGCCGGCAACGACGGATCCAGCTTCGCCGATTCACGCACGAGCGCAGCGGTTTCCGGGGTTTCGGATTTCATGGCGGACGGTGCTGCCGCGTGTCGCTCGAGCCCGTCGCGTTTGCGCGCCGCGTGCTGCGGAGGCTGATACGCCGCCTGCTGGCTCGGCCGGCTTGCCTGCGCGGCCTGGGCCGGCGGCGCCGATTGCGTCGATTGCGCCGGCTGGGCCGATTGCGCTGCTTGTACCGGCGCTTGTACAGGTTGCGCGGGCTTGGCCTTCGGCGGGGTCGCATCCTCCGGCTCGACCGTCACGACGTGGACGGTCGGTGGCGGCGCACTCGGTTTCGCCGGTGGCGCCGGTTTCGCCGGTGCGGCGATGACCGGCGCGACGGCGGCGGATGCCGGTGCCGCATGCGTACGCGCAGCGGCCGCGGCGGGCGGCGCTACGGCCGCGGGTTGCGGCACCGCCGCGTCCACATGTGCGGACGGGACGGCGACGGGCGCGGGCGGCGCGATCGTGCCTTGTGCGGTGTGGCCGTCGTTCGCCGCGGTCACGGCGGCGGCAGGTGCTGCGGCATCGCCGATCCCGGCTTCCGCGATCGCGCGGTGGTCCGCACGCAGCAGCATCACGTAGCCGCTGCCTGCCGCGGCAACCAGCAAACCGCCGGCGATCATCAATGTCTTACGGGTACGAGTCATGCTTGCTCACCGATCCAAATCGACGTGAACAAGCCATGATACGCGTGCGTTCGCGCATGATCCCGCACGAATACAATTCGTTGCATTGACGTCGACCCCAAGAGCGCCGAGGCCATACGATGCTGCGCGCCCTATCGTCTGACGGTTCGGCACCGTCTGCCTTCCGCCATCAGATGCAGAAGATCGCAACCGCGATCCCGCCGAACAGCGCCCACTTGACGACGTAGTACACGGTGCGATTCCACGCCTTCAGCCGCTTGCCGGCGCGGCGAATCGCATACAGGTACTTGAATGCATGATTGAGCCCGCCCGTGCGGTCGCCCGTTTCGTTCGGCGACGCGGCCGCGCGCATCAGCAGTTGCCCGAACGCATCGTTGATGCGCTGCGCCCAACGATATTTCATCGGGCGGTCGATGTCGCAGAACAGGATCACGCGATCGTGCGCGGTGCGATTCTCGGCCCAGTGCAGATAGGTCTCGTCGAACATCACGGCCTCGCCGTCGCGCCACGCATACGACTCGCCGTCGACGACGATCCGGCACGCGTCGTCGTTCGGCGTGTCCAGCCCGAGGTGGTAGCGCAGCGAGCCCGCATACGGATCGCGATGCAGGCCGAGCTTGCCGCCCGGCGGCAACTGCGCGAACATCGCGGCCTTGATCGACGGAATCCGCGCCAGAATCTCGACCGTGCGCGGACACAGCGCCTGCGCGGACGGATGCGGCGCGTCGTACCACTTCAGATAGAAGCGCTTCCAGCCGTTGCGAAAGAACGAATTGAAGCCGATGTCGTTGTACTCGCCCGACGCCTTGATCCGGCTGGCATCTCGCAACGCGAGCGCCTCCTCGCGCAAGGTCCGCCATTCGCGCTGCAGCACGGCGAGCTCCGGAAAGTGCCGCGTGTCGAGAAACGGCGTGGTCGGCACCGACGAGAACGCGTAGGAAAAGCAGTTCAGCGGTGCAGTGAAGGTCGAGTGATCGGATAGTTGCCTGAACAACCTGTGCCGAACCTTGCCGCGCCGGTGCGTATGGACGACACACGCAATGAACACGATCAACAGGACCCAGCGCATCGATATTTCCCCCGTAAGTTGTTTTACGGAATTCTAGGTACGGGGAAAATTTCCTGCGCTGAAGCGCAGGCGGTGCGAGGTGCGTCGGCAAGACGCAAAGAGGTTGCCGATCGAATCATGCCGGCACACCGAAAAGCCCGTGCCGACGGGCTTTTCGACGCAACCGGAATGCGCGCGCGGCGTGCTGCCGACCCGCGCGCATGCGGCGATTATTCCGGAAACGGTAACTCAGTTTGTCCGTCAGCGCGCATACCGAACGTGTTGAGCGTCATCGCCACGAGCGCGTAATAGCCGAGCAGCGCGACGAGGTTCACCACGGTCTCGTGGCCGAATCGCGCCTGCGCGCGCGCGAACGTCGCGTCGCTCACGCGCCGCGTGTCGTACAGCTCGGTCGCGAACGCATGGATCAGCGCATCGTCGTCCGATTCGAATGCCGGCTCGACGCCACGGCGGATCGCTTCGGCCGTCGCGGCCGGCACGCCGGCATCGAGCGCGATCGGATGGTGGATGTGCCACTCGGCCTGCGAGCGCCAGCGCGCGGCCGTCACGAGAATCGCGAGTTCCGACAGCCGCAGCGGCAAACCCGTGCGATAGCGGCAGAACGCGCCGAGCCGCTGCGCGTGCTGCGCAAGCTCGGGGCTCGCGATCCAGCCGAGGAACGGCCCGTTCAGGTTGCCGCGCGGGCCGCTGAGGATCTCGGCGAGCACGGCCTTCTGCTCGTCGGTGGCCGATGCGGGATCGAAGGGAGGCAGTCTGTCTGTCATGGCGAGGGTTCGGTGAGGTCGTGATTCACGCGCCCGCCGACGCGAGCGCCGCGTCGATCGCGCCGGACAGCCGCTCGACGATCGTGTCGATCTGCTGCGCGGTGCAGACGAACGGCGGTGCGACCAGGATGTGATCGCCGTGTACGCCGTCGATCGTGCCGCCCATCGGATACACCATCAGGCCGCGCTGCATCGCCTCGCGCTTGACCGCCGCATGCAGCTTCAGCGCGGGATCGAACGTCGCCTTGCTGTCGCGATCGCGCACGAGCTCGACGCCGACGAACAGCCCGCGGCCGCGCACGTCGCCGACATGCGGATGCGCACCGTACTGCTCGCGCAGCGACGCCCGCAGTTGCTCGCCGCGCGCCTTCACGTTGTCGAGCAGCTTCTCTTCGGCGATCACGCGCTGCACTTCGAGCGCGGCCGCACAGGCGGTTGCGTGGCCGAGATACGTGTGGCCGTGCTGGAAGAAGCCCGAGCCGTCGACGATCGTCCGGTAGATGCGATCGCTCACCAGTGTCGCGCCGATCGGCTGGTAACCCGCGCCGAGCCCTTTCGCGATCGTCAGCAGGTCGGGCGCGACTCCGTCTTCGTCGCATGCGAACAGGTAACCGGTACGCCCCATCCCCGACATGATTTCATCGAGAATCAGCAGCACGCCGTACTTGTCGCACACCGCGCGGATCTTCTTCAGGTAGGTACGCACCGGCGGCACCGCGCCGGCCGTCGCGCCGACCACCGTCTCCGCGACGAACGCCGCGACGTTTTCCGCGCCGAGTTCGACGATCTTCTGCTCCAGTTCGTCGGCCAGGCGCTGCGCATACGCTTCGTCGGTTTCTCCCGCCTGCTGGTCGCGATACGCATAACACGGGCTCACGTGGTGCGCTTCGATCAGCAGCGGCAGGAACGGCTCGCGCCGCCATGCGTTGCCGCCGATCGCGAGCGCGCCGAGCGTGTTGCCGTGATAGCTCTGGCGGCGTGCGATGAAATGGCGGCGTTGCGGCTCGCCCTTCTCGACGAAATACTGGCGCGCGAGCTTCAATGCGGCTTCGACCGCCTCCGATCCGCCCGACACGAAATACACGTGTTCGAGGCCGGCCGGCGCGGCCTCGACGAGCCGGTCGGCCAGCTCCTCGGCCACCTCGGTCGTGAAGAACGACGTATGCGCATACGGCAGTTGCTGCGCCTGCCGCTTGATCGCATCGATCACGCGCTGGTTGCTGTGCCCGAGACACGACACGGCTGCGCCGCCGCATGCGTCGATATAGCGTTTGCCGGTCGAATCGATGATCTCGATGCCGTCGCCTGCGACGGCGACGGGCAAGGTGGCGCGCGGAGCGCGATGGAAAACGGTCGTCATGCGTTGCCTCATGGTCAGGGCGCGCTGGGTGCGTGCGCGGACGGCACGATGCGCGTCGCGAAGCGCTGCGTGCCGTGTTGATGAACGGTGAAGTCGATCGCGGTGTCGCGAATCGCGAACACGGCGGTCGCCAGCGTGTTTTCGTCGTCGGGATCGGCCGGATCGTCGCGATAGATCGGCAGCCCTTCCGGTGCGCGATCGCCGAGCACACGCAGCAGCGCAGCTTCGTCGATCGCATCGATGGCCGGCGTCAGCGCATCGACGCGCCGCTGGCGATCGCCGGACGATTGCGTGACGATCTGCGCTTCGGCCTCGCAGCCCGAATGCACGAGATGATTCGCGTGGCCGGTGAGTTGCGAAACGTCGACGACCGAACAGCGCGCGACGCTCGCCTCGATGCTCAAGAGCCGCGTATCGCCGGTCGCGCCGAGCGTGTGGTGAAAGCCGCTCGCGCGCGCATGGGTGCGCAGCACGTCGGCGGCTGCGTCGAGCGACGTCGCATCGAGCACCGCACGCGCGAGGATCATCCGCGGCACGCCGGCCGCGGGCGTGCGGATGCGCAGGTTGTTGATCGCCTGCGCGATGCCCGCGCGGTTCGCGGCGAACGTATGTCCGGGCAGCGAGCCCGGGTAATAGAAGCTGATGAAGCCCGGCTTGCCCTGCGGCTGCACGTCGACCAGCAGGCAACGCTCGCGCAGGTACGGATCGCCGTCCTCGTTGTGCGCGATCCAGCGCGTGCCGTGCGCGTCGCGCCCGGCGAGCGTCGTGCAGCCGTCCGGCGCGTTGTGGATCAGTTCGCCGCGGCAGTTCCACAGGAAGATGTCCTCCGCCGGCCAGCCGACGCCCGCCGCGATCCCGTCCAGTTCCGCGACGAGGTCGGGGTACGCGGCCAGCGCGACCTGCCGCAGCGCGGCGACGAACGGATGGCCGCGCCAGCGGCGCACGGCCTGCCATGCGCTGCTCTGCTGCATGTACGCATCGAACACGGGGCGGGCAAGCTCGCCGAGACGCACGCCGATGTCGAACGGCGTGCCGGCGATGACGGGGGAAAGGGAAAGCGGCATGTCGGGCAATTCGGTTTCGTTCAGGACACGTGTTTCAGGAATTCCTTCAGGCGCGGTGTCGGCGGCCGGTCGATCAGATCGACCGGATGGCCGTCCTCGGCGATGCCGCCCTGATCCATGAACAGGAGCCGCGTGCCGACCCGCTTCGCGAAGCCGATCTCGTGCGTGACGACGATCATCGTCATCCCTTCGGTGGCGAGATCCTGCATCACTTTCAGCACTTCGTGGCGCAATTCCGGATCGAGCGCGGAGGTGGGCTCGTCGAACAGCATCAGCCGCGGCCGGATCGCGAGCGCACGCGCGATCGCGACACGCTGCTGCTGGCCGCCCGACAGCTCCGACGGGTAATGATTCGCGCGCGATTCGAGGCCCACCTTGTCGAGCAGCGCCATCGCCTGGTCGCGCGCGTCGGCGCGCGACGCGCCGCGCACCTGGATCGGCCCGAACATCACGTTCTCGAGCGCGGTCATCTGCGGAAACAGGTTGAACTGCTGGAACACCATGCCGGCCTCGAGCCGGATGTTGCGAATCGTCGACGCGTTGCCGCGCACGCTCTGGCCGTCGACCAGCAGCTCGCCGCCGGTGATTTTCTCGAGCGCGTTGATACAGCGCAACATCGTCGACTTGCCCGAGCCCGACGGACCGATCACGACCACGACTTCGCCCGCGTCGATCTTCAGGTCGATGTGCTTCAGCACCGGCACATGGCCGAAGCTCTTCGACACGTTCTGGAATTCGATCATGCTCATAGGATCCTCATGCGCTTTTCGACGAGCCGCAGCGTCAGCGTCATCGCGCCGGTCAGCATCAGGTAGATGATGGCCACCGCGGTCCAGATTTCGACGGCCTGGAAATTGCCGGCAATGATTTCCTGCCCCTTGCGCGTCAGTTCGCCGACACCGATCACGATGAACAGCGACGTGTCCTTGAGGCTCACGATGCACTGGTTGCCGAGCGGCGGAATCAGCCGCCGGAACGCGAGCGGCCCGACCACCTTCAGCAGCACGCGCGGCATCGACAGGCCCATCGCGAGCCCCGCTTCCGTCAGCCCCTTCGGGATCGACAGCAGCGCGCCGCGCACCACTTCCGCGAGATACGCGCCGGAATTCACCGTGATCGCGATGATCGCGGCCGTCAGGCCGTCGATGCGGATATGCGCGAGCAGCGGCAGCGCGAAGTACAGGAACATCACCTGCACGACGATCGGCGTGCCGCGGATCAATTCAATATAAACCTGTGCGAGCACGTTCATCGCCTTCGGTCCGTATGCGCGGAACATGCCCGCGATCATCCCGACGACGAACCCGCCCACCAGCCCGAAAAATGCGATGAACACCGTCAACCGGACCCCGTCCATCAGGTCCGGCAACGCCGCCCAGATCGCCGACCAATCGAAATTCACGTGTCGCTCCCCGTTCGATTCAAGACCGGCGCGGCCGCCCGGCCGCGCCCTGTTGCGCCGTCACGCTCACAGCTTCGGCGGCTCGGCGCCGAACCACTTCTTGTAGATCTGCGCGTAGCGGCCATCGGACTTGATCTTCACGAGCGACGCGTTGACCTTCGGCACGAGCGGGCTGCCCTTCGGGAAGCCGATCCCGTACTTGTCGCCGCTCACCGGCTGGCCCGCGACCTTCACCTTGCCCTTGCCTTCGTTGTTCACGAAGAACAGCACGTTCGGCGTGTCGTGCATCGCCGCGTCGACGCGGCCGGCCTCGAGCGCGAGATACGCCTGGTCGATGTTCGGGAACTGGCGGATCTCCTTCGGCTTCAGGTGCGCCTTGATCCAGTCGATCGTCGCGGTGCCCGTCTTCGCGGCGATCACCTTGCCGTTCAGGTCGTCGATCGACTTGATCGACGTGTTGTCGGCCTGCACCATCGCCGCGAGCCCGCTGTCGTAGTACGGCGCGGAGAAGTCGATCGCCTTCTTGCGCTCTTCCTTGATGGTCATCCCCGACAGCGCGACGTCGATGTTCTGCGTCTGCAGCGCCGGGATCAGGCCCGCGAAATCCATCGGCTGGATCGTGTATTTCCAGCCCTGGTCCTTCGCGATCTCCGCCCACAGGTCGAGATCGAAGCCGACGTACTTGTCGCCCTGCTTGAACTCGAACGGCATGAACGACGTATCGGTCCCGACGACGAGCGTCTTGGTATCCGCGTGCGCGATGCTGGCGCCGAGCGCGGCGACCACCGCGACGGCTTTCAGGAAGGAACGACGACTCATGGCTTTTCTCCGCATGGTTGAGCGATGTAACCGGCCGGCTGGCCGGGGAACGACGACATCAAGCCGCACCGCAACATGCGATGTTGAATTAGACCTTAGTGCAACAAGTGTTGTCAACACGGATACTACGACAACAAAAAAACGCGCAACAAGTAATTGCATCGAGACAAACCCGCGCGGGACGGGCGGGATTGGTCAGAGGAAAAGGCGGGGGAATGACGGCGGGAGCGCGCGGCGGGGCCTGGACTCGGGAATGGGGCGGGCGAGCGGTATTTGCCGGCAACCGCCGCCGCTCAACGAACGGAACGAATCGCGAGCGGCAACGCCGCCCGGCATGACTTCAACACGACATCCGTTACGCCGCCACCCCGCTCGCCTGATGCGAAACCAGCCGCGCATACGCACCCTGCCGCGCGATCAGCGCCGCATGCGTTCCCGCCTCGATGATCCTGCCGTGCTCGAGCACGAGGATCGTGTCCGCGTTGCGCACGGTCGACAGCCGATGCGCGATGATGATCGACGTCCGCTGTGCCATCAGATCCTCCAGCGCCGCGCGGATCTGCTGCTCGCTGATCGTGTCGAGGTGGGACGTCGCTTCGTCGAGGATCAGCACCGGCGCATCCTTCAGGAACGCACGGGCGATCGCGACGCGCTGGCGCTGTCCGCCGGACAGCTGCACGCCGCGCTCGCCGACCCGCGTCGCGAGCCCGTCGGGCAGCCGCGCGACGAATGCGCCCAGCGCCGCGTGGTCGATCGCGCGCCGGACGTCCTCGTCCGATGCATCGTGCGCCGCGAGCCGGATATTCGCTTCGAGCGTGTCGTTGAACAGATAGGTATCCTGCGCAACCAGCGCGATGTGCCGGCGCAGATCGTCGAGCCGCAGATCGCGCAGGTCGACGCCGCCGAGCGTCACGCGCCCGTGCTGCGGATCCCAGAAGCGCAGCAGCAGGCTCGCGACGGTCGACTTGCCGGCGCCCGATGCGCCCACCAGCGCGACCGTGCTGCCGGGCGGCACCTCGAAACTCACGCGATCGATCGCCGGCACGCCGCGGCCCGGGTACGTGAAGCCCGCGTCCTCGAACCGCACGGTCGCGTCGCCGGACAGCGCATGCGCGCCGTCGACGACGGTCACCGGCTCCTTCTCGAGCGCGCGCAAGCGCCGCGTCGATGCAATCGTGTCGGCCAGCTGTCGCGCGACCTGGCCGATCTCGGCCACCGGCATGAACGCGGCCACCGCGACCAGCACCAGCAGCGGCAACGCTTCATGCGCGAACCAGCCGCGCGCGCACAGCAGCGCACCGAGCGCCGCGACGGCCAGCCCGCCGAGCCCGCTCGCGACTTCGAGCGCGGCGCTCTGCGCCGACAGATCGTCGAGCAGCTTCGCGCGCTGCTGCCGGTACGCGTCGGCTTGCGCGACGAACGCGGCACGCCGGCGCGCGAGCGCCTGGAACGCGGTCAGTTCCGCGAGCCCCTGGATCGTTTCGGTCAGGTGCGCGCCGAGCAGGCCGAGCGCCTCGCGTGCGCCGGTGCCGAGCCGGTCGACGTCGCGCCGCGCCAGCACGGGCGCCAGCCCGGCCCACAGCAGGAACGGCAGCAACACCAGCGCGAGCGGCCATGCGACCGACGCGAGCAGCACCAGCACGCCGGCCGGCACCAGCACCGCGACGAACGCGGGCGCGAGCGTATGCGCATAGAAGTATTCGACGGTCTCGACGTCCTGCGTCGCGAGCGCGACCAGATCGCCGGAACGGCGCCGCAGCAAACCGGCCGGCGCGAGCCGTTCGAGCGTCGCGAACAGCGCGATGCGCATCTCGGCGAGCAGCCGGTACGCGACGTCGTGCGCGAGCCACGATTCGAGCCAGTGCAGCACCGCCGCGACCGGCGCGACGACCAGCAGCGCCGCGACGAGCGCGCCGTTCGCGTGTCCGTCCGACACGCCGCCGACCACCCGCGCACCGATCACGCCGACGCCGATGAACGCGAGCACGCGACCGATCCCGAACAGCACGGTCAACAGGACCTTGCCCTTCCACGGACCGACGAAGCGCAGCAGCGCGCGCAACGTTTCGGGCCAGCCGATCGTCGCCGCGTCGTCGTTCAGCGGCCTGACCTGCGGGCCCGATGCAGCACGCACGCCCGCGCCGCCGGCCATCGCGGCCGTGCCGACGGCTTCGGCGGCTGCCTCCAGCTGCGGCCCCATCAGCTGGCGATACGGGCCGTCGCGCGCGATCAGTTCCGCGTGCGTGCCCGCGTCGACCACCCGCCCCTGGTCGAGCACCAGGATGCGATCGGCGCCGATCACGCTGGACAGCCGGTGCGCGAGCACGAGCGTCGTACGCCCGCGCGTGAGCCGGTCGAGCGCCTGCTGGATCAGCGCTTCGTTCTCCGCATCGACCGACGACAGCGCCTCGTCGAGCAGCAGGATCGGCGCATCGCGCAACAGTGCGCGCGCGATCGCGATCCGCTGGCGCTGGCCGCCCGACAGCATCAGCCCCCGTTCGCCGATGCGCGTCGCATAGCCGTCGGGCAGCGCCGAGATGAAATCGTGCGCGTTGGCGGCTCGCGCGGCCGCGATCATGTCCGCGTCGCTCGCGTCGGGACGGCCGAGCCGCAGGTTGTCGGCGACGCTGCCGTCGAACAGCGTCGCGTCCTGCGCGACCACCGCGATCATCTCGCGCACCTGATCGGCGTCGAGCGTGCGCACGTCGTGCCCGCCGATGCGGATCGTGCCGCCCTGCGCATCGTGCTGGCGCAGCAGCAGGCGCACGATGGTCGACTTGCCCGCGCCGCTCGGGCCGACGATCGCGACCGTCTCGCCTTCGCGCACCGTGAAGCCCAGCGCCGCATGGGCATCCGCGCGACGCCCCGGATACGCGAAGCTGACGCCGTCGAACACGATCTCCGGCCGCAGGTGCGGCACGCGCGGCGCCGCGGCAGCCGGCGTGTCGCTGCCCGCATCGAGCAGCGCGTGAATCGCGTTCGCCGCCGACTGGCCGATCATCCCCTGGTGCAGCACGCCGCGCAGGTCGCGCAGCGGCCGGAAGATTTCGCTGCCGGCCATCAGCACGATCAGCAGCGCCTCGAGGCTCATGTCGCCGTGGCGCACGCGCCATGCGCCGACCGCGATCGCCGCCGCCGCGCCGAGGCCGGTGCCGAGATCGGTGAAGAGCCGCGTCAGCAGCCCGAGCGCGAGCACCCAGAACGTGCTGTCGGACAGCGCGCGCGCCTTCGCCGCCAGCTTCGCGCCGAACGCGCCGCTCTGCCCGAACGCCTTCAGCGTCGGCAGGCCCTGCACCGCGTCGAGAAACTCCTCGCCGAACGCCTTGAACGCGGCCGAGCGGGCGAGCGCCGCGCGCCGGTCGGCGCGATGCACGAGTTGCGGCAGCGCGAGCGTGACGAGCGCCGCGACCAGCAGGATCGCGGCCGTCGGCACGTCCCACCATGCGAGCACCGCGAAGATCATTACCGGCGCGCACGCGGCGATCACGAGCTGCGGCAGGTAGACGCCGAAGAAGGTCTGCAGCTGCTCGACGCCGTCGACGACGGCCAGCATCACGCCGCCCGTGCGCTCGCCGCTGAACCATGCGGGGCCGAGCGCCGCGATCCGGTCGAACAGCCGCGCGCGCAGCGCGGACTGCACGCGCCCGGCCGTCTGCTGCGCGAGCACCGTGCGGCGATGGTCGAGCCATGCGCGCAGCAGCACGCAGGCCGCGGTTGCAACGACGGTTTCGGCGATATCGCGCGCAGGCGCGCCGGTGAAGACGAGCGCCAGCACGCGGCCGAGAAACACGAACCGGAGGATGCCGACACCCATCGCGAGCAGCCCGAGCGCGACAGCGGCGGCGACCCGCCAGCGCAA
Source organism: Burkholderia sp. BCC1985 (assembly GCF_905339915.1). Classification (NCBI taxonomy): domain Bacteria; kingdom Pseudomonadati; phylum Pseudomonadota; class Betaproteobacteria; order Burkholderiales; family Burkholderiaceae; genus Burkholderia; species Burkholderia sp. BCC1985. The sequence continues at coordinate 47,822 of NZ_CAJPGY010000028.1, read as the reverse complement.
TCCCGCCATCATCGCCCATAGTCGTCGGTCGAAATACATGAAGCCCTCCGGTCGGTTTTTTCGTTGCGGTTCGATTGACCGGACCAAGGCTACCCGCGCCCCCGACGCGCGGCAAAAGATGATTTTTCAACGGGTGTTGAGTCAACTACAATACCCCGCATGTCGCACCTCCCTCCCCTCAGCGCGCTGCGTGCTTTCGAGGCGGCCGTCCGCCTCGGCGGGTTCGCGCGCGCGGCGGCCGAGCTGAACGTGTCGACGAGCGCGATCAGTCACCAGATCCGCGCGCTCGAGGAATCGCTGGGTGCCCGCCTGCTCGAACGCAGCACGGGGCTCGGCGGCATCGGCCTCACGCAAGCGGGCGCCCGCCTGCTGCCGGCCGTCAGCGATGCGCTGTCGAAGCTGACCGACGCGTGCGCCGAGATTCGCGGCACCACCGCGCAACGGCTGACCGTGTCCGCCAACGCGCCGTTTTCGTCGATGTGGCTCGCACGCCGCCTCGCGGAATTCTCGTCGCTTCATCCCGACACGCCGCTGCACGCCGTCGTGGTCGACGACGAACCGGATTTCGCGCGCAGCGGCGTCGATCTCGCTATCGTGCACGTGCCCGCGCACCGGCTGCGCGCCGACGACGACATCCTGATGCGGGAAACCGTGTTTCCGGTGTGCAGCCCCGAGCTGTTCCCGTACGCATCCGGGTACGTGTGCCGCTCGCGGCTGCTGCAGGAGATGCACGAGGACAGCCCCGAGATCGACTGGCGCAACTGGGCCGTGCACTTCGGCCTGCCGGACGACTTCGAGACGAAGATCGTCCGTTACAGCAGTTTCAGCCAGGTGATCGGCGCGGCCGTGGGCGGCGCGGGCATCGCGCTCGGCCGTGTGCCGCTGATCGAGCCCGAACTGCGCAGCGGTCGCCTGGTGCCGCTGGTGCCGGGCCTCGAGCGCGATGCGTCGTGGCGCTTCGTGCTGCGCCGCAATCCGTCGGCACGGCACCGGCTGCTCGATCCGTTGATCGGGTTCCTGCGCCGCGAAGCCGATGCCCCGCCGCTCCAGCGCGCGAAGATCGTTGCGCCCGCATCCAACGACAGTCACGCGCGCGACGCGGGCGGTGCGTAGCGCGCCCGCGCGCACAGCGGGCGCAGGCATCGCCGGTTCGCTACCGCGTCACGGCGTCGCGAAGAACAGCGCGACGACGCACGCCATCCCGCCGGACCACACGAGCGAACGCAGCGACGCCCAGTTCAGCAGGTACATCAGCGCATAGACGACGCGAATCGCGACGAACCCCATCGCGAGCTGGTCGACGTGGTGCGCATTCGCGCCGTTGTGCCATGCGACGACCAACCCGGCCGTAAACAGCGCCAGCGCTTCCCACGCATTCTGGTGCGCGGCCTGCGCCCGCGCGCGCCAGCCTTCGAGCTTCGCGAGGTACTCGCGCGGCGTGTGGTTGTCGTAACCCTTGCGGGCCTTGGCCAGGAACGTCATCGGGAACGGCAACAGCGCCGCGATGAACAGGCACAGCTGGGACGTCGTCATCAAAGTCCCCTCCTTTATGATTACATTGATCAATGACATGGTCGCGCAGAGCTTAGCATTGCGTCGCGCTGTTCGCGCACCGGTTTTCTAGACGGGAGACTCGGCAAGGCAGGCTGGCGAAGGCCGTGTCGACATGGGTCCGGCACAAAAAATTCCACCAAATCGCCGACAAATACGTTAATTAAAACTGGTCGAACACCAATAAGATAGCGCCCAACACTGGCTGGGTGCGCAATCGCACCAGCCACTGACCCGCGCCGCCGCGCGCGTACCGAACGACTTTCGACCCGAGCCCGCCCATGCCCCGTCCCATCGTCGCCCATATCCGTCCCGACGCCGTCCGCCACAACCTCGACTTCATCCGCCGCACCGCCGCGCAATCGCGCGTATGGGCTGTGATCAAGGCCAACGCCTACGGTCACGGGATCGAGCGGATCTATCCGGGCCTCGCGGCCGCCGACGGCATCGCGCTGCTCGATCTCGACGAAGCCGTGCGCGTGCGGGAACTCGGCTGGGACAAGCCGGTGCTGCTGCTCGAAGGCATCTTCGAGCCGGCCGACGTCGAACTGGCCGATCGTTACCGGCTGACGGTGGCCGTGCACTGCGACGCGCAGCTCGACCTGCTGATCGCCGCGAAGCCTCGGCAACCGATCGACATCCAGCTGAAGATGAACTCCGGGATGAACCGGCTCGGCTACCGGCCCCACGCATTCCGTGCCGCGTGGGAGCGCGCGGCGGCCGCGCCGTCGATCGGCAAGATCACGCTGATGATGCATTTCGCAAACGCCGACGAAGGCGAAGTCGACTGGCAGCTCGAGCAGTTCGATGCGGCCACCGCCGGGATTCCGGGCGAGCGCTCGACATCGAATTCCGCGGCCGTGCTGTGGCATCCGCGCGCGCATCGCGACTGGGTCCGGCCGGGCACGATCCTGTATGGCGCGTCGCCGACCGGCGCGTCGCGGCACATCGCCGACACGCCGCTGATGGCCGCGATGACGCTGACCAGCAAGATCATCGGCGTGCAGACGCTCGCGCCGGAAGAAACGGTCGGCTACGGCCGCCGCTTCACCGCCGACCAGCCGATGCGGATCGGCGTCGTCGCGTGCGGCTATGCGGACGGCTATCCGCGCCACGCGCCGACCGGCACGCCGATCGCGGTGGACGGCGTGATGACGCGCGTCGTCGGCCGCGTGTCGATGGACATGCTGACCGTCGACCTGACGCCGTGCCCGGATGCCGGCATCGGCTCGAGCGTCGAGCTGTGGGGCGATCAGGTGAAGGTCGACGACGTCGCGGAAGCCAGCGGCACGATCGGCTACGAGCTGATGTGCGCGCTCGCGCGCCGCGTGCCGGTCGTGGTCGTGCCGTCCGGCGCGTCGACGGTGCAGCCGGCGCCGCGCACGGGCAGCTACGGGCGATAACCGGGGCGCGGATGCGGCGGCACGCTCGCGGGTCGCTGCGCATCCGGACGCTCGGAATCCGCTTGCGGGCCGCGTCGGGCGGTCCGCTTGTTTTGTGCGGTCTGCTTTTGCGGCCTGCTTTTGCCGCATGTACCGACGGCGAAGCACAGGCGGGACGCAGCGCGCAACCGGTCCACGGGCGCCACACACTACGAACTACGAACTACTCACTCCACGTCGGCTTGCGCTTCTCGAGGAACGCATCGATCCCCTCGCCGGCGTCCTCTTCCATCATGTTGCGCGCCATCACGTCGCCCGCAAAAGCGTATGCGTCGTCGAGCGGCAGCTCTCGCTGCCGGTAGAACATCTGCTTGCCGTAGCGCACCGCCGCCGGGCTCTTCGCGACGATCTCCGCGACCTTGCGCGCGACGGCCGCGTCGAGCGCATCCTCGGGCACGGCCTCGTTGACGAGCCCCCACGCGGCGGCCGTCGCCGCATCGATGAAACGCCCGGTGACGAGCATGTCGAACGCGCGCTTCGCCGACACGTTGCGGCTCAACGCAACGGCGGGCGTCGAACAGAACAGCCCGACATTGATGCCCGACACCGCGAAGCGCGCGGTGTCGGCCGCCACGGCAAGGTCGCACGCGGCGACGAGCTGGCAGCCGGCCGCCGTCGCGATGCCCTGCACGCGCGCGATTACCGGCACCGGCAGCGCGCGCATCGCGAGCATCACGCGGCTGCATTGCGCGAACAGCGTGCGGTAATAATCGAGTTCGGGCTTGCCGCGCATCTGCCGCAGGTCGTGGCCCGCGCAGAACGCCTTGCCCTGCGCGGCGAGCACGACACAGCGCACGTGCGGATCGGCGGCCAGCGAATCGAACGCGTCCTGCAGGCTCGCCAGCATCGCCTCCGACAACGCGTTGAACTGTTGCGGCCGGTTCAGCCGCAGCGTGACGACACCGTCGTGGGCCTCGCGCAGCAGGATCGGCTCGGCTGTCTCGTGAATGGGTTCCATGATGCTCCGCTCGATGGGGTTCGATCGGACGCGAACCGGCGGCACGGGCAACACGCGTCCGGATTCGCGATCGACATGATCACGAATCGTCCTCCAGTTTGCGCGAGACGTCCAGCGAAGCGGACGGACCGCCGGCGCAGCAGACGTTCGCGGTAATCGGGCGGCGCGCCACTCGCGTGCGTGGTCAGGGCCGCGTGCAGGAGCGCACATCACGAATTTCGACCGTCGCGCCGTCCTGATTGCGGATCGCACGGCCTTGCGCGTACTCGGCATACTCGCTTGCGAACACCCCGTTACAACCGGCGACGCAGCGGTCGCGCGTCCCGAACCGCAACGTTGAACGCTCAAGCGGTACCGAGCCCGCTCCCGCCGAATATCGGCTCAGCCCGCGAGCTTCTTCAGCGCGTCGAGCACCGCATCGCCCTTGAACGGCTTCACGATCCAGCCCTTCACGCCGGCGGCCTTGCCGCGCTCCTTCATCGCCGGGCTGCTTTCGGTCGTCAGCATCACCACGTTGACCGACGTGTTCGCCAGCTCGCCGCGGATCTTCTCGACCATCGTCAGGCCGTCCATGTTCGGCATGTTCACGTCGCTGATCACGAGACGCACGCCGGGCGTCGCCTTGAGCTTCGCGAGCCCGTCCTTGCCGTCCACCGCCGTCGCGACGTCGAGCCCGTGATTGCGCAGGAAACCCGCGACCTCGTCGCGCACCGTGCCCGAATCGTCGACCACCAGAATCTTTGCCATGCCGTCTTCCCCTTTCGTCGTTGCCGACTTCAACATTCAAAACAGTTCGAGTTCGCCCGCTTCCACCATCGGCCCCACGTCCTGCACGGATTCGCGGAAATCCTCCGGCGACCAGCTCAGGCTGAACACGAAACGCTGGTCGAGCCGCACCGACCGCCCCGATGCGGGGTCGGTCATCCGGTACTTGAAACAGAGCTGCGGACAGTCGCCGCCGAACGAAATGAACTTCTGCTTGTGATTGACGACGAGCGGCACCTGCACCGGATGGCGCGCAAGGGCCTCCGCGTCGCCGAGATAGCGGTTCTTGAACGCGCCCCACACGAGGTTGGTCAGCTCGCCGAGCACGCTGTTCACGTCGCGGAAATCAGGTGCGCGGCCGTCGTCGCGCGTGCCGCCGATCATGTCGAGCAGCGGCTGCTCGCTCGTCTGCAGCAGCATGTAGCCGCGGCACCATGCGCTTTCCAGCGCGATCAGGCTGAACACCTCGCCGAAGATGATCTGGTCGCGCACGATGCACGGCGTGTCGCGCTCGATCGTCATGCCGGGGAACAGGCTGTCAAGCCGCGCCTCGGTGATCTCGGCGATGCCGCGCACCAGTGCGTTCGGGTAGTCGCGGCCGAACAGGTATTCGTGGATCGCGCGCTTGAGCGGCGTCAGGTCGTCGGCGACGTAGGCCGCGCACGCGACGCGCGCGAGCGCATCGGGCAGCCCGTCGCGCGACGCGTCTCCTGCAGTCGACATGCGGCGCAGGATGATCGGCAGCTCGGGTCGCAGCGCATCGATCTGTGTCGCGACGATCGCGCTTTCGTCCGGCGAGCCGCCGTAGTCCTCGGCGAGCAGGATCGCGCCGAGATCGATGTTCGAGCGCAGCACCTTCAGCAGCCGGTTGCGCCGCACGGTCAGGCCGACCAGGTTGTGCTCGTCGCAGAAGCGCTTGAGCGTCGCCGCATGCGCGCGGCTGTCGTCGAGCACGAGCACCTTGCTGACGGGTTGATCTACGGTCATGTCGCGGAGTCCTCGCAATCGGTCAAAACAGTTCGAGCTCGCCGCCCGTGTCCACGCTCGCCGCTTCCGACACGTGGAAATCGACCGGCGCGTTCGCGCACACGCACAGCGTCGCGCCGATCCGCACGTCGCCGTCGAGCGTCACGTCGTACGCGGCCACATGGCCGGGATTCAGCGCCTGCAGGTAGTCGATGCTCGCGCCGCTCAGCAGGTAAGGCGTCGACATCCCGAGATCGGGGAACGGCACGGTCAGCGCCTGGTTGATCGCGCCGCAGCACAGGTTCGCGACTTCCATGAACGCTTCGGGCAGCGGCCGCTGCGCGCTCGCGCCGGGCGCCGCCGCAGCGAAATGGCGGCGCGTCGGTTCGTCGTCGCGAAAATGCAGCGCGAGCAGCAGCCGGAAATGCAGCGCCGAGATCGTCAGCACTGCGACGTGTTCCGCGATCTTCGGCATCGCGCGCGACTTCGTGCGGGATGGGTCATGCGACGCGCCGTGTGCGTCGTCGACAGCCGGCCGGATCTCGCACACGCCGCCGGACGCGAGCCGCGTGCGCGCCGCATCGAAGAAGATCCGCTCGAAACCGGCGCGGGCCTGCGCACTGATCACGCCGCCGCTCCTTCGAGCCGCGCATGCAGCTGCCCGGCCAGCGTCTCGACCGTCGCAAGCGCGGCCGTGATCATCTTGCCGCCGGCCTGGATGTCCTGGAACGTCGCGGCCGTCACGAGATCGTTGCGGTTCAGGCTGTCGCGATAGCTGTTCGACAGTTGCTGCGAGCGCGCGGCAAGCCCGCGCACCTCGCTCGCGACGATCGAGAAGCCGCGTCCCGCGGCACCCGCGCGCGCGGCCTCGATCGATGCGTTCAGCGAGACGATCGACACGTGCGCGACGATCGCCGACAGCTCCTGGTTCTTCGTGCGCATGTCCTGGTTCTGCGTGGTCAGCGAGATCATCTGCTCGTGCCAGCGCTCGAACGTGCCGGCCAGCCCGCGCAGGCGCGCGGCTTCGCCGGCGAGCTTCGCCGCGTGCTGCGACAGCGCGGCGCGCTCGGCCGCGAGCGCCTGCAGCGCGTCGCGCTGCTCGCCGGTGCCGGCCGCCTCGCGCGCCCGCGTTTCCTCGAGTTCCGTTTCGCGGCGCGTCCATGCCTGTGCGGCTTCCACATGTGCGGCCGCGGCTTCGTCGGCCCGCGCATCGGCCGCGCCGAGCGCGGCGCGCAACACGTCCGCTTCGCGCGTCAGCGCGGCAACGAGCCGCGCGCGTGCGATGCGCCACGCGAACGCGGCGATCGCCGCGACCACGAGGCCGCCCGCCAGCGCGGCACCGATCGGGATCATCCACGCTTGCACGATCACTCCGTTGCGTCGACGTTCACGGCGTGCGCCGGCTGCCCGGCTTCGCGCGCCGCAGCGTTGGCCACGCCGTTGACCGCACCGTCCGCCGCGAAACGCGCCGGCAGCGACACGATCGTCTCGAACGCGCGATACGACGCGCCGACGCGATCGTCGGTAAAGCGCAGCGCGATATCGCCGCCGTCGCGCTTCAGGAAGTTGCGCACCGCGTCCATCCCGACGCCGCGCCCCGATACTTCGGTCACCGCGCGCGCGGTCGAGAAGCCCGGGCGGAAGATCAGTTCGGCCACGGCGTCGTCGGTCAACCCGGCTTCGTTGCCGGCGTCGATCCAGCCGCGCTCGCGCGCGATCCCGCGAATCCGGTCGAGCGCGAGGCCGCGGCCGTCGTCGGCGAGCACGAAGCGCAGTGCATCGCCGTCGACGTCGACCGCGATGTCGATCTTGCCGGCCGGCGCCTTGCCGGCCGCGCGACGCTCGTCCGACGTTTCGATGCCGTGGTCGATCGCGTTGCGCAGCAGGTGCATGAACACGTTCGCAAGCGTCGCGCCGATCTCGCTGCGCACGCGATGGCCGTTGCTGTCGATATGCACGACGGGCGCCGGCTTGCCGAGTTCGGCCGCGAGCGACGGCAGCGATTCGATCACGCCGCCCAGCGCATCGCCGATGCCCTGCGTGCCGAACTGGCTCAACAGGCGGCGCACCGAATCGCGCGCCGCGTGCCAGTCGCCCGCGTTCGCCGGATCGGCGCCGTCGAGCATGCGCAGGCTCTCGCTGATATGCGCGCGCTCGACCATCAGGTAGTCGGCGCCGCCATGCTGCGCCGCCTCGCCGTGGCGGCCGAGCGTGACCGCGTTGATCGTCGCGTAGCGGTCGACCGCCTCGCGCACGCGGGCGAGGTCGTCCATCAGCGCATCGCGGTTCCACTCGGGGCCGCCGTCGGCGCGGCGCAGCGATTCGTACGCCTGCTCCGCTTCGTGCACGATGTTGGTCAGGTGCTGCAGGCTGTACGTGCGCGCATTGCCCTTGATCGTGTGCATGTTGCGGAACAGCGCCGCGACGATCGAGTGATCCGCGCGTTCGTGCTGGCGGATCATCCGCTCGTTCTCGCTGAGGAAACCCTTCGCGCTGTGCACGAAGTCGTGGAACTTGTCCTGGCTGATCGACAGGATCTCGCCGATCATCTCGAGGCGGCGCTGCTGCTCGCCGGCCTGCGCGGTCAGCTCGCGGATCTCCGTCACGTCGCGCACGCACAGCATCAGCCGCACGACCGTGTCGGTCTCGTCGGTGATCGCCGACCAGCTCAGGTCGAGCCATTTCTCGCGGCCGTCCGGCATCCGCTTCGCGACTTCGTTGACGAGCAGGTGCTCGTTGAACGCGAAGTTCATGCTGTCCTCGCCGAGGCACGCATGCACGGCCGCGTCGACCTGCGAGCGCGCGTCGGAACCGATGCCCGAATCGTCGAACACGAGTGCCATCAGGTCGCGGCCGGCGATGTCGTTCGTTTCGAAGATGGTTTCGAGGTAAGCCGAATACTCCGCATGCACGACCCCGCCTTCGACGACGGTCAGGATCCCCTGCTGCATGTTCTGCAGCATCGCCTGGATGTCGGCCGTCTTCTGCTTCAGTTGCGCGGCATTCTCCTGGATCTTCTCGATCATCCCGTTGAACGCGACGATCGAATGGCCGATCTCGTCCATCCGGCCCACCGGCACGCGGCGCGTGAAGTCCTGGCTCGTCGCGATCTCGCTCATCGCCGTCTGCATCCCGATCAGCGGACGCGTGATCTGGCGATACAGCACGAAGCCGAGCGCGGTCAGCAGCACGACCACCGTGCCCGCCACCCCCGCGATCGCGGTGGCCGTCGTCGCGAGCATGCCGTTCAGCGCACGGATCGCGTCGTCCTTCTGGCGGTTCTTCTCGACGCGCAGCGTGTCGACGATGCTTTCCAGTTCGTCGCGATACTGCGCGACGTTCGCGAACAGGTACGCCTGCGCCATCTCGGGCTTGCCGTCGGTCTTCATCTTCACGGTGTCGTCGATCGCGGCGAAGTAGTTCGCGGCACTGTCCTTCGCCTGCGCGACGAGGCCCTCCTGCGCGCGGCCGACCGCCGATTTCGCCTGGGCGTCGAGCGCGGCGCGCAGCGCACCCTGCTTCGCCTTCAGCTCGTCGCGCGCCTGCGCGGCGGTGTTCGCGTCGGGCGCGTACACCAGCGTCATCGTCGCGATCTGGATGTTCTTCACGTCGGCGACGAGATCCGCCGACGCGAGCGCGCTCGGCACGATTCCCTGGGTAACCTGACGCACCTCGGACGCGCTCTTGCGCGTCTGGTACACGGCGTACACGCCGATCGCGGACAACGCGAAAAACGTCAGGACGACTAGCAGCGTAATGCGATGACGGATGGTCATGAGTACAGCTCCCCGCAGCGATTCGGCTTCGATCGCGCTCTGGCCTATTGAAAGAATGTGAGCGGCGAATTATCGGGGATGGTGTATGACCGTCCGATGACTGAAAATCAATCGGCCGTTGAGGAAATCGCAATGATTAATTGCGACGGGAAAATCCTAAAGTTTTCCGCGAATGAGCCGTTAACCTTCGGCGCCTCGAGGCGCTGGCACGCTTGCCGTGCAGCTCGGAATAATCGCATCCGGAAATTTATTCTTCGATTCTCGATTCGGCAATTCAATCCGGTCGAATACCGGTGAAACGTTTGCGCATTATCCGTGAATCGAATCGCTCACGCAGTCATTCCGCGCGATGACGGAGATCATGCGCGAGCCGGGTCGGCGGGTCGCGTCATTGCCGCTCACGGATCGAGCGCACCGCCCGACCAGCCTGCCGACGGCCGCGACCCGGTCAGCTTCAACGCGACGTCGCCCTGCGCGACCAGCCGCTCGCGATTGCGCGTGACGATGCGCCCGGCTTGCGGCGCCACCAGCACGTGCTCGCTGCCGGGCACGCCCGGCTGCGCGACGATCCGCGCGATGCGCTCGCCGGCATCGACCGTCGCGCCGAGTTCGCGTTCGTACACGAGCACGCCCGACACCGGCGCGAGCACGGTTTCCATGTGCGCGATCGGCACGGCGTCGCCATGCCAGTCGCGCGCGCCGGCCGGTTCCGCGATCACGCCGCGGCCGCGCAGGAACGCAAGAACGCCGTCGGCATCGCGTTCGGCGAGCGTGTCGGACACGTCGGATTGGCCGCGCAGTTCGATCGTCGCGACGAGTCGCTCGCGCAAACCGCCGTTGCGCGCCCAGTGCGCGGCGATCGCGCCTTCGAACGCGCCGTCGTCGTCCTCGTCCCACAGGATCGCGACGTCCACGCCGAGCGCGGCCGCGAGATCGCGGCCGGCCGGCCACAGATCGCGATGCAGGTATACGTACGGCAGCGCCTCGGAATCGGTGTGCAGATCGAGCACGATGTCGGCGTCGCACGCGGCGTCGAACACCGTGCGCTGCCACGCGGCGAACGTCGTCGCGGGCCGGCGCGCCGCAGCCGATTCGTGGAAATGCCGGTTGAAATTGCGATGCGTCGCGTCGTGGAAGCGGCCGAGCAGCCGCCCTTGCCGGAACTGCGCGAGCCCGAGCGGATTCGCCTGCGGCACGACCGTCACCGTGCCGCGCAGCACGCCGCGATCGTGGGCCGTGCAAAGTTGCGGCAGCAACCGGTGCAGCACGAGCATGCCGGCGATCTCGTCCGCATGCACGCCGGCCTGCAGGTGTACGCGCGGCCCGTCGCCGCCCGACAGCCGCCACGCGCGGATCGCGAGCGGCTGGCCGCCGTCGCCCGGCACCTGCCACGTCAGCGTTTCGATCATCGTCGCTCCTCCTTTCGGTTCCGGATATGCATCACGACGCCGCGCGCGCGTTCCCGCCGAGGCTCGCGACGAATGCCGCGATGCGCTCGCACGCGTCGGCGAGCTTCGCATCGTCGACGACGAAGCCGAAGCGCACGAAACCCGACGCCGTCTCGCCGAACGCGCTCGCATCGAGCAGCGCGACCTGCTTTGCGCGGAACAGCCCCCACGTGAAAGCGTGCGTATCCAGCCCCGTGCCGCGCACGTCGACCATCATGAACATCCCGGCTTCCGGCAGCAGGCAGCGCAGCCCCGGGACGTCGCGCAGGCGCGCGTACGCGAGGTCGCGGCGGCGCCGATACAGGTCGCGCATGTCGGCGACGATCGCGGCCTTGTTGTCGAGCGCGGTGACGGCCGCCTGCTGGACGAAGCCGGGCAGTCCGTACAGCATGCACAGCGCGAGCCGTTCCGCATGCTCGATCAGCTCGGTCGGGCCGATCGCCCAGCCGACCCGCCAGCCCGGCATCGCATGCGATTTCGACAGGCTGCCGATCGTCACCGTGCGCGCGGCCATCCCCGGCAGCGACGCGATGCTGACCATGTCGCGCTCGAACGTCAGCTCCGCGTAGACCTCGTCGGACACGACCCACAGGTCGCGCTCGCATGCGAGCCGCGCGATCCGTTCGAGATCGGCGCGCGGCATCACGACGCCGGTCGGATTGCACGGCGTCGCGAAGAAGATCGCCTTCGTGCGCGGCGTCACGGCCGCTGCGAGCGCGTCGACGTCGAGATGAAAGCCGCGCGCCGCATCGACCGGCACCGGCACGAGCGTCGCGCCCGACGCGCGCACGCTCGCTTCGTACGTGAGGTACATCGGCTCCGGCACGAGCACCTCGTCGCCGGCCTCGCACAGGCACAGCGCCATCGCGAACAGCGCGTTCTGCGCGCCGGCCGTCACGATCACGTGCTCGGCGCCGACCGCCTGCCCGCACGCCTTCGCATGCTCGCGCGCGATCGCCGCGCGCAGCTCGGCACGCCCGCGCACTTCGCTGTAGTGCGTATCGCCGCCGCGCAGCGCGGTCACCGCGCGTTCGACGATCACGTCGGGGGTCGGGAAATCCGGATCGCCGACGCTCAGCACGATCGCCGGCTCGCCCGCTGCGACGGCAGCCTGCGCCGCGTAATGAATGTCCCAGGCGGTCGTGCGCTTGCCCTGCAGGCGCTCGACCAGCTTCGAATAGTTCATGTGTTCTCCGTCGCGCGGCGCCCGCCCGGCCGCCGCGCCATCAAGGGTTCGTTCAACGCGGCATGCGCACCGGCACACGCCGCTCGAGCCGGCCGAACGCGCGCTCGATCGCGAACGCGAGCACGACGTAGATCACCGCGATCGCCAGCAGCGGCTCGTAGGTCCGCAAGGTCTGCGCGCGGATGTAGTTCGCAGCGCCGAGCACGTCCATCACCGCGACCGTCGATGCGAGCGCGGTCGATTTCAGCAGCATCACCGTCTCGCCCGCGAGCGTCGGCAGCAGGATCTGGATCGCGCGCGGCAGCCACACGCGCCGCGCGATCATCGACGGGCGCATCCCCATCGCGCGCGCGGCCTCGATCTCGCCCTTCGGCACACCGCGCAGCCCAGCGCGCAGCACTTCGCCGACGTACGCGCCGACGCTGATCACCAGCGCGAACGCGACATACCAGAAGCCGTCGCGCAGGAACGGCCACAGCACGCTGTCGCGCAGCGCGGGCCAGCCGGCGAACAGCGAGCCGACGCCATAGTAGATCAGGTAGATCTGCACGAGCAGCGGCGTGCCGCGGATCACTTCGGTGAACGCCTTGCTCACGCGCGCGACGACTGCATTGCCCGACAGCCGCGCGAACGCGACGGCGATCGCGAGCCCGAAGCCGAATACGGCCGACACGACGAGCAGCTTGACGGTGGTCAGCACGCCGAGCAGCAGCAGCGACCCGTAGGAAGACAGTACGCTCAGATCCATGACATTGATCCGGTTCGGTCGAAAGATGCGTGGAAAGGCGGGACGTGGGTCACGATGCCGGCATCCAGCGGCCGAAGCGCCGCTCGATCTCGCGGAACAGCATGCCCGACAGCGACGTGATCGCGAAATACACGGCCGCGACCATCAGGTAGTAGTGCAGGTACTCGCGCGTCGAACCGGCCGCCTGCTTCGCGGTGTAGAGCAGCTCGCTGTAGCCGACCACGCTGATCAGCGCGCTGTCCTTCACGAGGATCAGCCACAGGTTCGTGAAGCCGGCCAGTGCATACGGCGCCATCGCGGGCAGCGTCACGCGGCGGAACACGAGCGCGGGCGGTGCGCCGAACGCGCGCGCGGCTTCGATCTGCCCGTACGGGATCGCGAGGATCGCACCGCGGATGATCTCGGCCGCATACGCGCCCTGCACGATGCCGAGCACGATCACCGCGGCCGCGAAGCCGTTGACCGCGACCGGCCCGACGCCGATCGCCGTCATCAGCAGGTTGATCGCGTCGGTGCCCGCGTAGTAGAGCAGCAGGATCAGCAGCAGCTCGGGCACCGCGCGGCACAGCGTCGTGTAGCCCTGCGCGAGCCGCTCGAACGCGCGCACGCCGGACAGCTTCGCGACCGCGCCCAGGAGCCCGAGCACGATGCCGACGACGAACGCGCCGAGCGAAATCTCGAGCGTCACGCCCGCGCCCTGCAGCAGCGCGACGCCCCAGCCGTCCGGGTCCATGCCCAGGTAGCTCACCCATCCCCAACCGTCCATGCCGCCTCCTCGTCCGTGCGTGGCGCCCGTCGGCGCGAAATCGTGCGATCAGTGCGGCCAGAGGTCGATCGGGAAATACTTCTTCGCGATCTGCGCGTACTTGCCCGACGCATGCAGCTGCTCGAGCGCCTGGTCCATCTGCTGCTTGAGCGGCGCATCGGCCTTGCGCATCCCCGCGCCGACGCCGTAGCCGAAGATCGCCGGATCCATCTTCACGCTGCCGGGGCCTTTCAGCTCGAACGTCGCACCGTCCTTCGACTTCAGGAAATCGAGAATGCCGAGCTGGTCGAGATACATCGTGTCGATGCGGCCCGCGACGAGGTCCGAGTTGCAATCGTCCTGCGTGTTGTAGAGCCGCACCGTCGCGGTCTTGCCGTACGCCATCTTGATGAACTCGGCGTTCGCGGTCGAACCCTGCACGCCGATCACCTTGCCCTTCAGGCCGTCCGGCGTCAGCGCGAGCTTCTGGTTCTTCGCGCCGACGAAGGTGCCCGGCGTCTCGTAGTACGGTCGCGAGAACGCGATCACCTTCTGGCGCTCCGGCGTGATCGACATCGAGTTGAAGATCACGTCGATCTTGTCGCTGAGCAGCGCCGGGATGATGCCGTCCCACGCGACTTCCTTGATCTCGCACTTCGCCTTCATCTGCTCGCACACCGCGCGGATCAGGTCGGCCTCGAAGCCGCTCCACTGCCCGGTCGGGCTCTTCATCAGGAACGGCGGATACGGCTCGGCGGCGACGCCGAAGCGCAGCACGCCCGACGACGCATGCGCGGAACCGAACGGCGCAAGCGCCGCGAGAACGAGACTCAACAGGCACAGCAGACTGCGAACGACACGCTTCATGGTCGGACTCCTGGCTGGAAAGATACGAAATCGGTACGGCCGGTATCGGTGTGGCCGGCATCGGTGCGGCCGGCCGCGCAGGCAGGCACGCGCGGGCCGGGCCATCGGTTCAGTGACGTTGCCGGTGCGCGTTGACGAACTGGCGGCAGCGTTCGCTCTGCGGCGCATCGAAGATCTCGGCCGGCGTGCCGCTCTCCTCGACGCGTCCCTCGTGCAGGAACAGCACCTTGTTCGACACGTCGCGCGCGAATGCCATCTCGTGCGTGACGAGGATCATCGTGCGGCCTTCGCACGCGAGATCGCGGATCACCTTCAGCACTTCGCCGACGCGTTCGGGATCGAGCGCGGAAGTCGGCTCGTCGAACAGCATCACTTTCGGCCGCATCGCGAGCGCGCGCGCGATCGCGACACGCTGCTGCTGGCCGCCGGACAGGAACGCCGGATAGACGTTGCGCTTGTCGGCGAGGCCGACGCGTTCGAGCAGTTGCTCGGCGCGCGCGAGCGCTTCGGCGCGCGGTTCGCGCAGCACGTGCACGGGCATCTCGATCACGTTCTCGAGCACCGTGCGGTGCGCCCACAGATTGAAGCTCTGGAACACCATGCCGAGTCGCGTGCGAATGCGTTCGACCTGGCGCGGATCGGTCGGCACGGTGCGGCCCTTGCGATCGAGCTTCAGCCCGATCTCCTCGCCGTCGACGACGATGCGCCCGCGGGTCGGCGTCTCGAGCAGGTTGATGCAGCGAAGCAGCGTGCTCTTGCCCGAGCCGCTCGCGCCGATCAGCGAGATCACTTCGCCTTCGCGCGCGCTCAGCGACACGCCCTTCAACACCTCCAGCTCGCCGAACCGCTTGTGCAGGTCCGTCACCTGCACGCGCTCCTCGACCGCCGTCTTCACGCTCTCCACCCGCGCCAACATGCTGTCTCCTGTGTCGAATTCTCACGCCCGTCCCGCGCGGGATCGCAGCGTCTTGTTGAATGGCCGACCAACCTCATGCGGAGTCGAGTATAGGCTCTGTTGAACAAGGGTTCAACAGATTTCAATAATCCGGAAGCAAGGGTTTTCGCGGGTTCCATCGCTGTAATTGAACAAGCGTCCGACACTCCCCTATAATCGGTGCCATGACGATTCCGTAAGGTCACCCCGTGAAAAAGACTTCTGGCAGCGCACCGGTTCAGACCCGCAGCCGCGGCATCCGAGAAACGCCCGCGGTGCGGCAGCAATCGATCATCGACGCGACGATGCGCTGCATCGCGCGCTACAGCTATTCGGAAACCACGATCGACCGCATCTGCGCGGAAGCGAAGGTGTCGCGCGGGCTGATCAACCATCACTTCCAGTCGAAAGATGAGCTGATGGCGCAGACCTACAAGCGGCTCGCGGCCGACCTGCTCGACGTGTCGCGCGCGGCCGCCGCGAACGCGACGGGCCCCGAGGACAAGCTCGACGCGATCATCAAGGTGTGTTTCGCCGCGCCGGTGTTCGCGCCGAAGAACGTGAAGGTCTGGCTCGGCTTCTGGAGCGTCGCGCACAGCGATCCGGTGATCCGCAAGGCGCACAAGGAGCTGTATGCCGGCTACCGGCAGGCGTTGAAGAAGCTGTTCGACCAGATCGCGGAAGTGCGCGGCGGCACCGTCGACAGCGAACTCGCTGCGCTGACGCTGACGGCCGTGATCGACGGCTTCTGGCTCGAACTCGCGCGCGACCCGACGTCGTTCACCGCGGAAGACGCGCTGACGAGCTGCCTGCGCGTCGTCGATTCGTTCCTGCCGCCGTCGAAGACGGCGCGCAAGCGCGCGTAACGCACACAACGCGCCGCGCCGGCAAGCCGGCGCACTCGCGCCACAACCGGCACGACGGCCTCGCATTGCGAGGCCGTCGCATTTTCAGGCCGCACGAATCTCGATCAGGTACGGCGCATCGTGCGCGGCCGCTTCGCCGAGCGCACCGGCCAGCGACGCACCCTCTTCGACGCGCTGCGCGCCCCATCCATACGCGCGCGCAAGCGCGACGAAATCGGGCGTATGCAGATCCACGCCGACCGGCTCGACGCCGCCGTCGACCATCGCACGCTTGATCTCTCCGTAACCGCCGTTGTTCAGCAGTACGACGATCACGCGCGCGCGATGCTGCACCGCGGTGCCGAGTTCGGCGAGCGTGTACTGGAACCCGCCGTCGCCGGCGAGGCAGACCACCGGCCGCGATGCATCGCCGAGGCTCGCGCCGACCGCGGCCGGCAGCCCGTAGCCGAGCGAGCCGAAGCCGACCGACGCGTTGAACCAGCTGCGCGGACGCGACGCCGCGAAGCCGACGTTGCCCGCATAGACGATCCGCGTCGAATCGCCGACCAGCGCCGCATCGGGCAGCGCGTCGCGCACGCTGTCGAGCAGCGCGAGATCGCGCCGCATTTCGTCGTTCAGTTCCTGCCGCGCGGCCGCACGGCACACGGCCGCGCGCTCGACGCCATCGCCGCGGCCTTCGCTGTGCGCCCGCGCATCGCCCGGCCACACGCGCCGCAGCGCGCGCAGCGTTTCGCCGACGTCGCCGAGCAGCGGCAGCGCGGGCACCGCGTTGCGGCACAGCTGCTGCGGATCGATGTCGATCCGCACGAGCGGCGCGGGCATCGAGAAGCTGCGCGTCGCATACAGGTCGTAATCGGTCGGGCCGAGCTCGGTGCCGAGCGCGACGATCAGGTCGCTGTCGCGCATCAGCGCGCGCACCGCGTCGCTCGACGCCGACCACGACACGCCGAGCGGATGCGCGCTCGGCAACACGCCGCGCCCGTTGATCGTCATCACGACCGGCGCGTCGAGCGTCTCCGCGAGCCAGCGCACGTCGGCGGCCGCGTCGAGCGCGCCGCCGCCCGCGAGAATCAATGGCGCGCGCGCGGCGGCGGCCTTCGCACGCAGTGCGTCGATGCCGTCGGCCGATGCGGGGCCGGGCGTGATGCGCGGCGGCACGGCCGGCACCGACGGCAACGTGTCGGCCGGCGCCGCGAGCACGTCGAGCGGAATCTGCAGATGCACGGGGCGCGGCCGGCCGCCCGAGAACACCGCGAACGCGCGCGCGATCGCCTGCGGCAGCGCGTCGGCGCGCGGCACCGTGTAGCTGAACGCGGCGATGTTCTCCGCGAACGCATGCTGGTCCGGCAGTTCGTGCAGATGGCCGTTGCCGGAGCCGATGTCGCCGGACGCGTTGACGCTCGAAATCACCAGCATCGGAATCGAATCCGCATACGCCTGCGCCATCGACGTCGCGATGTTCGTCATGCCGGGGCCGGTGATCACGAAACACACGCCGGGCTTGCCGGTCGCGCGCGCATAGCCGTCCGCCATGAAGCCGAGGCCCTGCTCGTGGCGTGCGCTCACGTGGCGCAGCGCGCTGCCGGCGAGCCCGCGGTACAGCTCGATCGTATGCACGCCGGGAATGCCGAACACCGTGTCGACGCCGTAGGCGGCGAGCAGGTCGACCAGGTACATGCCTACTGTTTTCATGTGATTTCCATCGTTCAGGGTAAGGAGGTGGATCGCGCGCGGCCCCGCGAGGCCGTCAATGCGCGAGCCCCGGCAACAGTTCCCGCACGCCCTGCGCGAGCATCTGGAACGCGATCGCGGTCAGCACGATGCCCGACAGCCGCTCGACCAGCGTCCTGCCGATCTCGCCGAGCCGCCGGCACCACGACGCCGAGCACGCATACGTGAGCCCGATCACGCCCGCGTGCAGCACGCACGCCGCGCTCAGCGCCAGCAGGTCGGCCGGCGTATGAAAGCGCGTCGCGGTCGTGATCACGAGCGACATCACCGCGCTGCCGATCGACAGCGGGAAGATCAGCGGCACCGCGATGTAGCTGCGCCATTGCGCATATTCGAGCCGCGTGTCGCCGCCGCTGCGCTCGTCGTTCGCCGTGCCGCGCATCATCGGGATCGACCACAGGCACAGCACGAGGCCGCCCGTCAGCGTCAGCGCGCCGAGCGTGAGGCCGAGCATGCGCAGCAGGAACTGGCCGCCCCACACCGCGCCGATCATCAGCGCCGCGATCCACGCGAACAGCCTGAACGCGATCTGCCGCTGTGTCACGTCGGGAAAATGCCCGGTGACGGCCGCATACATCGGGATCGCGACGGGCGGACAGAACAGCGTCAGGAGCCCGGTCAGGAACAGCAGCACGTCGCTCGACGTCAGGGTCATCGCTCGAACTCACATGCGGTCGGGTGGATAAGCGGCGCGGCGGCGACGCGGCCGGGCGTGATCAATCCTGCGTGGCGTCCTGCGGCGCGCGTTCGCGCGGCCGCATGTCGCCGTCGAAATCGTCGAGCGTCGGAAACGCCATCGGTTCGTGCCGGTCGAGCTCTGCGAGATAGGCGTCGTAGCGTGCGAGCACGGCCGCGCGCTCCGCGTCGCCGATGTACGGCACGTGATAGCCGACGAACGACGGCAGCACGTCGAAGCCTGCGTAGCCGAGCGTGCCGCGCAACACGTGGCGCAGCATCAGGTCCATTTCGCCGTGCACGCCGTCTGCACCGAACATGTAGTCGCGGCCGCCGCACGTATAGGCGAGCAGCGCGCGCTTGCCGCGCATCCCGCCGCGATCGTAGAAGCGCACGCCGCCGTACACCTTGCCCGACACGAGCACGCGGTCGATCCAGCCTTTCATGATCGCCGGCACCGAGCACCAGAACAGCGGAAAGCTCAGGATCAGCAGGTCGCACGCGGCGAGCTTGTCGAGTTCCGCGGCAATGTCGGGCGCGATCGCGTGCGCGGCGACGTTCTCGCGCTGCTCCAGCGCGTAGACGAGATAGTCGGGGTTCTTGCGCACGCCGAAATCGGCCGCGCTCGCGACCGGATTCCACTGCATCGCGTACAGGTCGGACACCGTCACGGTATGCCCCTGCGCTTCGAGCGTGCTCACCGCGCGGTGCAGCATCGACGTCGTGAACGACTGCGGTTCGGGATGGGCGTGAACGATCAGGACTTTCATGGTGCGAGTTTTCTCCGCGACGTAACGTTGAACTGCTGGATTCAGACGGACCCGGCCGCACGCTTGCGCAGCAGCGACAGGCCGATCGCGACGCAGGTCGCGACGAGCAAAAGCGTGGATACCGACGCGATCGCCGGATCGACGTTCTCGCGCATCCCGTCCCACATGCGGCGCGGCAGCGTATAGACGTTCCGGCTCGAGATGAACAGCGTGACGACGAGCTCGTCCCACGACAGGATGAACGCGAACACCGCGGCCGACAGCACGCCCGGCCGGATCGACGGCAGGATCACGTAGCGCAGCGTCTGCGCGACGTTCGCACCGAGGCTGCGCGATGCCTGCTCGATGCGCAGCCCGACGGTCGCGAGCGATGCCGAAACCGCCACCACGACGTAAGGCACCGACAGCACGACGTGCGACAGGATCGCGGCGGGATAGCTGTCGAGCATCCCGAGTTCGCCCCACAGCCGGTAGAACGCGAGCGCCGACACGATCGGCGGCACGATCAGCGGGAACAGGATCACGCCGCGCACGAACTCGCCGCGCCGCGACGCGACTTTCCACAGCCCGATCGCGCACAGCGTGCCGAGCGCGACCGAGATCGCCGACGACACCAGCGCGATCAGCCCGCTTTGCAGGAAGCTCGACACCCAGCCATCGTCGTCGAGCAGCACGCGGTAGTGCCGCAGCGACAGCGCGCCGTCCGGCATCGACAGGTAGTCGCTCGGCGTCAGCGAGACGGGCACCGACACGAGCAGCGGCAGCATCAGGAACAGGATCGCGGCCCACGCGATGCCGACCACGAGCGCGCGTCCTGCGGTCATTCGGGTGTTCATCGGAACCTCCTCCGTTCGGGTCAGCGCGCGCCGAACAGCTCGCGCAGGTCGACGAAACGCGCGAGCAGCGCGAGCGCGGCCAGGATCGACGCCAGCAGCAGCGACGCGAGCGCCGCCCCGCTGCCCCAGTTCACGAGCTGCAGGATCTGCGTGCTGATGTATTCGGCGATCATCACGGTGCGGCCGCCGCCGAGTATCACCGGCGTCACGTAGAAGCCGAGCGAGAAGATGAACACGAGGATCGCCGCGCCGACGATGCCCGGTCGCGTCTGCGGGAAATACACCTTGCGGAACGTGACGAACGCGCCCGCGCCGAGCCCCTGCGAGGCACGCGCGAGCTGCGGATCGATGCCCTTCATGTTCGCGTACAGCGGCAGCACCGCGTACGGAATCATGAAGTGGATCATCCCGATCACGACGCCGACCTCGTTGCGCATCAGCGGCAGCGGCGCGTCGATCAGCCCGATGCGCAGCAGCAGCGTGTTGACGAGCCCCTGCTCGCCGAGCAGGAACAGCCACGAGAACGCGCGCACCAGCACCGACGCCCAGAACGGCACGAGCAGCCCGAACATCAGCGCCATCCGTTGCCGCGGGCCGACGTGCGCCATCGCATACGCAATTGCATAGCCGAGCGCGACCGAACACGCGGTCGTGACCGCGCACACGCGCAGCGTGGTCCACAGCACGCGATGCACGCCATGATTGCCGAGCAGCCGCGCATAGTTGTGCAGGCCCGGCTCCGGCACCGTGAAACCGAGCCACAGCACGCGCACGAGCGGATACACGTACAGCACGATCAGCACCGCGAGCAGCGGCACGACGAGCAGCCAGTAACGATCGGCCTTCGCGCGGCCGAGCGGGACCGCGCCCGCGACGGGAGTAGACAGGGTATTCATGGCGTCACGCTCGCGAGGCGGCTCAGGACGACATCAGGTCGGTGTACTGCGCGAGCGTCGCTTCGTAGTGCTGCGCCCACCACTCGGGATTCACCTTGCACTGCTTTGCCCAGTTCTCCGGCGTGCCCGGGTTGTCGGCGCGTAGCGCCTGCGGCACCGCGGCGGTCGCGGCCGGCGTCACCGGCCCGTTGCCGAGCAGCGACAGCAGGCGCACCTGCGGCTCGACACCCTGCACGAACTTGATGAACTGCCAGACGGCATCGCCCGACGGATTGTTCTTCGGCACGCCCCACACGTCGCACGACGCGAGCCCCTGCTCCCACGTATAGCGGAACCGGCCATTGCTCTCGCGCTGGATCACGTTCGCGCGCGTATGCCAGATGCACGCCATGCTGACTTCGCCGTTGCGCAGCAACTGCAGGCTGTCCGCGCCCGAATCCCACAGCAGCACGTTCGAGCGCAGTTCCTTCAGCTTTTTCAGCGCGCGCGGCACGTCGATCGGATAGACCTTGTCCTTGTCGACGCCGTCGGCCATCAGCGCGGCTTCGAGCGCGCCGCCCATCCATTTCCACAGCCCGCGCTTGCCCGGAAACTTGCCGACGTTCCAGAAATCGGCCCAGTTCTTCGGCGGATTCGCGCCGAACTTGCGCGCGTCGTAGACGAGCACGTAGCTCAGCAGGTACGACGGCACGCCGAAGTCCGATGCGAGCCCCGGCAGCGTGTTGCGGCCGACGACCGAATAGTCGATCGGCCGCAGGAAGCCCTGCTTGCCGAGCTTGATCGCCGCGAAGCCGTCGAGATCCATCACGTCCCAGATCACGTTCCGGTTCTCGACCATCGCCTTGATCTTGCCGTCCTCCGGCGACGAGTCGTAGCCCATCCGGATGCCGCTCGCCTTCGTGAACGGGTCCATGTACGCGGAGCGGAACGCCGAACGCGCTTCGCCGCCCCATGCGCTGAGCACGATTTCCTTCGGGTTCGACGCGAGTGCGTCCTTCGCGCCGAGCGACAGCAGCGTCGGCGCGATGCCGGCCGCCGCGCACAACCGCAGAAAATCGCGGCGGCGCTGCGACGTCGCCGGTTGAAGTTCGCGTGCTTGGTCGAGCAGGTCCTGCAGATGGCGGTTCGTCATGGTGTCTCCTCCAGGCTGGTCAGCGCCCGCACGCGTCTCGTCGTTTTCGGGCATCGGTGAATCAGTGAATCCGTCAGTCGGTGAGTCGGCGGCGACGGCGGCTCGTGCCGCGTCGTGCGGGATGCAACGTGCACCGCGTCAGTCGGCCGCGATCCGACACGTCGCGTCGCGCTCCCACTGCACGAACACGTCCATGCCGCTGCGTGGTGACGCGAGCCCGCGCCATGCGGGCACGTCCGCCGTCACGCAGCCGAGCGCCGGCGTCTCGATCTCGAAGCGGTACGACGAACCGAAATAGCTCCAGTGGCGAATGCGGCCCGCAACTTCGTTGTGCGCACCGCCGCACGACGTCGCCGACACCGCGACCTTCTCCGGGCGCAGCGCGAACAGCAGCGGCTCGTCGGGCCGCGCACCGCACGCAGGCGCGACGAAGCGCGCATCGCCGACGCGGTAATGCGTCGTCGAAGCATCGCCGCCGAGCGCGACACCTTCGATGAAATTGCTCTTGCCGAGGAAGTCCGCGACGAAGCGGTTGGCCGGCTGCTCGTAGAGCCCGTCCGGCGTGCCGATCTGTTCGAGCCGGCCGTCGCGCATGATCGCGATCCGGTCCGACATCGACAGCGCTTCCTCCTGGTCGTGCGTGACGAACAGGAACGTCGCGCCGAGCCGCTCGTGCAGCGCCTTCAGCTCGACCTGCACCTCCCCGCGCAGCTTGCGGTCGAGCGCGCCGAGCGGCTCGTCGAGCAGCACGAGATCGGGATCGAACACCAGCGCGCGCGCGATCGCGACGCGCTGCTGCTGGCCGCCCGACAACTGGCGCGGCAGGCGATCGGCGAGATGGCCGAGCCGCACGAGATCGAGCGCGGCCTTCACGCGCTTCACCGCGTCGGGCCCCTTCTGCTTGCGCACCATCAGCGGATACGCGACGTTCTGTTCGACCGTCATGTGCGGAAACAGCGCATAGCCCTGGAACACCATCCCGAAGTTGCGCTTCTCGGGCGGCAACGCGACGATGCTGCGGCCGCCGACGCGCAGGTCCCCGCTGCTCGGATGCTCGAAGCCCGCGACGATCGTCAGCAGCGTCGTCTTGCCCGAACCCGACGGCCCGAGGATCGTCAGGAATTCGCCGCGCGGAATGTCGATCGTCGTTTCGCGCAGCGCGTGCACGCTGCCGTAGCGCTTCGACACGCGATCGATCTGCAGGCCCGCGCCGCCCGCCGCATGCCGCGCCGCTGCCGCGCGTGCCGCATGCGCCCCGGTCCTGCCGTCCTCCACACCTGCCGACGTCTCCATCACCGCGCTCATCGTGTGTCTCCTGGTCGACTCACAATTGGGTTGAACGTTCATTTAACAGAACTTATACTATGCCGAAATGCGGTCCGCAAGTAGCGGCGACCCTTGCCGGCTCTGACACCACCCCGACACACAACAACCAGGAGACAGTGATCAGCATGAGCATCGAGGACATTCGAATCGAACGGCACGACGGCGTCGTGACCCTTCGCCTGAACCGCCCGGCGAAACGCAATTCGCTCGCGCGGCCGCATCTCGACTTTCTTCGCGAGACGCTCGACGCGCTCGCGAACGATCCGGGCGTGCGCTGCGTCGTACTGACCGGCACCGGCAGCGCGTTCTGTGCGGGCGCGGACGTCGACGAATGGGCCGAGGCCGAGCGCAACGGCGAACTCGACACCTACGGCTGGACCGAGCGTGCGCACCGTTTCGTGCAGACGCTCGCCGCATTTCCGCGTCCGACGATCGCCGCGCTGAACGGCTCGACGGTCGGCGCCGGCACCGACATCGGCTTCGCGTGCGACTTCCGCATCGCGAGCGCCGCTGCGACGCTGCGCTGCGGGTATACGGGCATGGGCTACAGCCCCGACATGGGCGGAAGCTGGTTCCTGCCGCGCATCGCGCGCCCGGACGTCGCACGCCGCTTCATCTTTCTGAACGAACGCTGGAACGCGCAGGATGCGCTTGCCGCGGGGCTCGTGTCCGAAGTCGTCGACGCCGATGATTTCGCGACGCACGTCGCCGCGTTCGCCGCGCGTCTGGCGCAAGGGCCGAGCGTCGCGTTCGGCCACACCAAGGCGCTGCTCGCGCAATCGCTCACGCACACCCTCGCCGAGCAACTGCGCGGCGAGCTGGCGGCCGGCGTCGCGTGCGGTCACAGCGAGGACGGCCAGGAAGCGCTTCGCGCGTCGGTCGAAGGTCGCGCACCTCATTTTGTCGGGAGATGATCGATGGATTTTTCGCTGACCCAAGAGCAGGAAATGCTGGTGACGTCGCTGCGTCAGTTCGTCGAGAAGGAACTGCAGCCTCATGAATTCGCGGTCGATCGCGCGGACGACGTGCCGCCCGAACTCGCCGACTCGATCCGCCGCAAGTCGCTCGAGCTCGGCTTCTATGCGTTCAACATGCCCGAGAGCGCCGGCGGACCGGGGCTCGACTACGTGACGCAGGCGCTCGTCGAACGCGAGCTCGGCCGCACGAGCTGGGCGCTGCACGTGTTCGTCGCGCGGCCGAGCAAGATCCTGATGGCGTGCAAGGGCGACCAGGTCGAGCGCTACCTGAAGCCGGCCGTGCGCGGCGAGCGCGTCGACTGCTTCGCGCTGACCGAGCCGGGGGCCGGCTCCGACGCGATGGGCATCCGCACGCGCGCGGTGCGCGACGGTGACGACTACGTGATCAACGGCAGCAAGCACTTCATCAGTCACGCGGACACGGCCGACTTCGTGATCCTGTTCGCCGTCACCGGCGAGGAGGAAGTGCGCGGCCAGAAGCGCAAGCGCGTGACCTGCTTCCTGATCGACAAGGACACGCCGGGCATGACCGTACGGCGCGGCCCGCACTGCACGAGCCTGCGCGGCTATCACCAGTCGGAGATCTTCCTCTCCGACTGCCGCGTGAGCGCCGCGCAGATCCTCGGCGAAGAGCATCGCGGCTTCGAGCTCGCGAACGACTGGCTGACCGCCGGCCGCGTGATGGTCGCCGCGAACAACATCGGCCGCGCGCAGCGCGCATTCGAGATGGCCGCCGAATGGGCCGCGACGCGTCATCAGTTCGGCAAGCGCATCGGCGACTTCCAGGGCACGTCGTTCAAGCTCGCGGACATGCAGACCGAGATCCGCGCGGCGGAACTCGTCACGCTGTACACCGCGCAGAAACTCGACCAGGGCACGATGACCGACGGCGACGCCGCACTCGCGAAGCTGCTCGCGACCGAGACGCTCGGCCGCGTGACCGATCACGCGGTGCAGATCTACGGCGGCATGGGGCTGATGGACGAACTGCCGATCGAGCGCTTCTGGCGCGATGCGCGCATCGAGCGCATCTGGGAAGGCACGTCCGAGATCCAGCGCCATATCCTGTCCAAGGAAATCCTCCGACGCTACAGCTGACGCGAATCGTCGCGCCGGCGCGTCCGGCGCGACTTCCGAAAGGACCTTTCATGACTTCCTCTCCCGCAGTCAGGGATCGCCGCGCGGCCGCCGCGGCCAATCTGCGCCGGCTGCTCGACCCGGGCAGCATCGCGTTCGTCGGCGGACGCGGCATCGCGGGCGCCGTGCAGCGCTGTCGCGATTACGGCTATGCCGGCGATATCCGGCTCGTCAATCCGAATCATGCGGAGATCGACGGCGTGCGCTGCCATGCGAGCGTCGCCGACCTGCCCGCCGCGCCGGACGCCGTGTTCGTCGCGGTGCCCGCGCGCCAGGCGATCGACGTCGTGCGCGCGCTCGCCGCACGCGGCGCCGGCGGCGCGATCGTCTACGCGTCGGGTTTCTCCGAAACGGGCGCCGACGGCGCCGCGCTGCAGCAGGCGCTGGTCGACGCGGCCGGCGACATGGCCGTGCTCGGCCCGAATTGCTACGGCCTGATCAACGGGCTGAACGGCAGCGCGCTGTGGCCGGTCGCGCATTGCGCGCCGCGCGTCGAATCGGGCGTCGCGGTGATCACGCAGAGCGGCAACCTCGCATACAACCTGTCGATGAGCGCGCGCTCGGTGCCGTTCGCGTATCTCGCGAGCGTCGGCAACCAGGCGTCGGTCGATATCGCGCGTCTCGTCGATGCGTTCGTCGACGATCCGCGCATCCGCGCGATCGGCGTGCATCTCGAAGGGCTGAAGGACGTGCGCGCGTTCAGCGAGGCCGCGGCCCGCGCGCTCGCGCGCGGCGTGCCGATCGTCGCGCTGAAGAGCGGCACGTCGACGCTCGGCGCGCAGCTCGCGATGAGCCACACGAGTTCGCTCGCGGGCTCGGACGCGCTGTACGACGCGCTGTTCCGGCGGCTCGGCGTGATTCGCGTGAAGGACCCGGTCGGCCTCGTCGAGACGTTGAAGCTGCTCGCGATCGCAGGCGTGCCCGAGCGCCGCACGCTCGCCGCGCTGGCGACGTCCGGCGGCGATGCGGGGCTCGTCGCCGATCTCGGCGAAGCGCGCGGCATCGCTTTTCCGCCGGTCGGCGATGCCGGCCGCGACGCGCTCGGCAACGTGCTGCCCGCGTACGCGACGATCGCGAACCCGCTCGACTTCACGACCACGCCGTGGGGCGACCCCGACAAGATGCGCGCGTGCTGCGACGCGCTGCTCGCCGATCGCCCGGGCGCCGCCGCGATGATCCTCGACTATCCGCAGGAAGCGACCGGCGAGCGGCCGCTGTGCGATATCGCCGCGGACGCGTTCGCGGCGTCCGCACGCCAGCACGGCGTGGTCGGCGCGGTGATCTCGGTGTTTCCGGACCTGACGCCGCCCGATCACGCGGCCCGCATGGCCGCCGCCGGGATCGCGCTGCTGCAGGGGCTGGCCGACGGGATCGCTGCGATCGGCGCGGCGATGACCTACGGCGACACGCGCCGCCGCGTGCTCGACGCCGACGCGCTGAACGCGCTGCCGGTGCTGCGCGCGGGCGACGGCGGCCACGGCACCGCGACGCTGCACGACGAATGGGCGAGCAAGCGGATGCTGGCCGCGCACGGGCTCGACGTGCCGCCGGCCGAATGCGTCGCGCCCGCCGATGCGCCGGCCGCCGCGCAGCGGCTCGGCTTTCCGGTCTGCGTGAAAGTGGTCAGCGATCGCCTGCCGCACAAGACCGAGGCCGGCGCGGTCGCGCTGAAGCTCGGCTCGCCCGAAGCCGTCGCCGCGGCCGTCGTGCGAATGACCGAACAGGTCGCGCGTTATGCGCCGGATGTGCACGTCGAACGCATCCTCGTCGAGAAGATGGCCGACGCACCGCTGCTCGAGCTGATCGTCGGCGTGAAGCGCGAGCCGAATTTCGGTCTCGCGCTGGTGCTCGGCACCGGCGGCGTGCTGGTCGAACTGATCCGCGACACCGCGACGCTGCTGCTGCCGGTGCGCGAAAGCGACGTGCGCGACGCACTGCTCGGGTTGAAGCTCGGCCCGCTGCTGACCGGCTATCGCGGGCGGCCGAAGGCCGATCTCGATGCGGTCGTCGCGAACGTGATGGCGATCGCACGCTTCGCACAGGCGCATGCCGACACGCTCGTCGAACTCGACGTCAATCCGCTGCTGGTGATGGAACGCGGCGCGGTGGCCGTCGATGCGCTGGTGCGGCTCGACGCGTGATGCCGGCCTGAAACGCGGCGGCCCGCTCGCGTGATGCGCGAGCGGGCCGCTGCCTGATTGTCGAGTCGCCCATCGAAAACGAAGAACGCCCTGCCGTTCAGATCACCTTGCCGGGATTCAGAAGTCCGAACGGATCGAATGCATGCTTGAGATGTCGCATCGCGACGATCTCGGCGTCGCTGCGCGAACAACCGAGCCAGTCGCGCTTGTAGCGGCCAATCCCGTGCTCGGCCGACACCGAGCCGCCCGCATCGCGCACGAGCGGATACAACACCGCGTCGACGTCGTGCGCGCCCTCGCCCGTCGCATACGGCGTGGAAACGCACACATGCAGGTTGCTGTCGCCGAGGTGGCCGAAGAAGAACACGTGCGCCCCGGGCCAGCGTGCGTTCAGCGCGCGCTCGCACGCGTCGATGAACTTCTCCGTCGCGCGCGGCGGAATGCCGACGTCGAAATTGACGAGACCAGGGAGATCGTCGATCGCGAGCCCTTCGCGCACCGTCCAGAATGCCTGCGCATCGGCCGCGGTCTGCGCGAGCGCCGCATCGTCGATCAGCCCGCGTTCGAGCCAGTCGGCCAGCACCGCTTCGAACCGTTCGGCCGTCTGCGCGGCATCGCCGCTCGCGCATTCGATCAGCACCTTGACGCCGCCGTCCGCCGGCAGCGGCGCGCGCGTGCCGGGCGTATGCGCGCACACGTAGCCGTAGAACGCCGGCCACATCGCCTCGAAGCTCAGCAAGTCCGCGCATGCGGCACGCGCGTCGCGCAGCAGCGCGAGCGCCGCGGCCGTATCGCGCACCGCGCACAACGCGGTGGACGGCGCGGCGAGCCGCGGATGGAGCCGCAGCACGACGCGCGTGATGACGCCGAGCGTGCCTTCGCTGCCGACGAAAATCTGCCGCAGGTCGTAACCCGCGTTGTTCTTCAGCATCTTGTTCAGCGAACTGAGCACGGTGCCGTCGGCCAGCACGACCTCGAGGCCGAGTACCTGCTCGCGGGTCGTACCGTAGCGGATCACGCGATTGCCGCCCGCATTGGTCGCGACGTTGCCGCCGATCTGGCACGAGCCGCGCGCGCCGAGATCGATACCGAGTGCGAATCCCGCGTCGTCCACTGCCTGCTGCAGCTCCTGCAGCGTTGTGCCGGCCCATGCGGTGACGGTGGCCGCGTCCGCATCGATCTCGACGATCCCCTTCATGCGTTCGAGCGACAGCACGACGTCCTGCTCACCGGGTCCGGCGCCTGCCGCGAGCCCCGTCATTCCGCCCTGCGGCACGACCGTCTGACGATACGCGGTGCAGATCGCGAGCGCGCGGCTCACGTCGTCGACGCTGCGCGGCCGCACCAACGCACGCGGCCGCGGGCCGGCCGCTTCGCCGTAGTTCGTGAAATGACGCGCGCCGATCGCGTCGCCCACGCCGATGCAATCGGCGCCGAGTGCGTCGCGCAATGCGGCGACGACGTCGCCGTTCAAGGAAGGATCGGACATGATCGACGGGGCCGGCCGAACCCGGCCCGGGAACGAGTGAGGATCAGAAATTGTGCCGCATGCCGATGCGCGCGGCGGCCTGCGTGCGGCTCGTCGACGGCGTGAAGCTGTAGCCGATCACCGCGTCGACGCCGTTCGATGCACGCATCCAGTCGACCGCCGCATACACGTCGGTGCGCTTCGACAGCGCGTAATGCGCACCGAGCGCGACTTCGTGCCAGTGATGACCTTCGAACGTCGTGTACTGATAGCCGGCGACGAGCGACAGCGGCACGGTCGCCTGGTACAGGCCGCCCGCTTCGTACACGCGCATCGTCGACGATTGTCCGTAGCCCTTGAACGTCGTGTTGCTGAAGTCCGCGTTCAGCGTCAGCTTGCCGAACATGTACGACGCGCCGACACCGAAGATCGATTGCGAATCGATCGAGAACGGCGTCGAATCGTGCAGGTCGGTGACGGCGCCCGTCGCCGGGTCGACCGTCGCGACCGTCTGCCCGAGCATCGTCCGTACGCCCATCTGCGCATACGGATCGAGCGCGGCAAGCCGGCGTGGCGCGTTGAGCCGCGTGTAGTTGCCGCCCGCCGAGAAATCGCCGTGCGTGTAGCTCGCGCCCACGCTCCATGCGCTCCCGTCATGGAAGCTGCCCGCGTCGTTGCTGAACGAATACATGCCGCCGACCACGAGCCCGTGGAAGCTGTTGCTGACGAATTTCACCGCGTTCTGCAGCCGGTCCCCGCTCTGGCGGTCGAAATCGCCGAGATGCACGCCGTAGCCGCTGCCGAACGCGCTGACGTTGTACGCGGCCGTGAAGTCGAATGCGAAGTCGTACTGATTACCGAACGTCAGCGTGCCCCAGTCGTTGCCGAGCCCGACGTACGCTTGCCGCCCGAACATCGCGCCACCCTGGTTCAGCCTGCCGGTGCCGAGCCGGAAGCCGCTCTCGAGCTTGAACACCGCCTTGTTGCCGCCGCCGAGATCCTCGGTGCCCATCAGGCCGACGCGGTTGCCGTACGACACGCCGTCGTCGAACAGGTACGCATGCGCGCCGCCCGTGTTGTTCACGTAGGTGATGCCGCCGTCGATGATCCCGTACAGCGACACGCTGCTCTGGGCATGGGCGTAGCCGTGGACCATCACCGACATCATGCCGGCCAGCAGGAAGCGCTTCTTCATTTTCGGTGTCTCCGGTTGCCGCGCACGGCGGCTCGATTTTCGTTGTGCGTGAACGCCGCCCGCCTGCTTCGCTTCGGCACCGCGGCGCTGGCGAGTATAGGTTTTGCTGAATGAATGTTCAATCGATTGACGAGATCGGATGCACCGGTGTTTACACCCATCGGCGATTTCATTATTGAAAAAACGTTCAACCCGTCATAACATCGACCGGCAGCCCCGCGGACGACGTGCGGGCCCGTTCCGAACCTCGGAGTGCACTGGATGACGACCACCCTCAGCCCCGCCGCCGAGCCGCGCCTGCGCTCGGCCTACGAAGGACAGAAGTCGCGCCCGTACGACCCGGCCGCGCCGATCGCGACGCCGCTCGAACTGCATCGCTGCATCGTGCAGCCCGAGTGGGTCGACTACAACGGCCACATGAGCGAGTCGTGCTACCTGCTCGTGTTCGGCGACAGCAGCGATGCGTTCTTCCGCTACTTCGGCATCGACGACGACTATCGCGACGCCGGCTGCTCGATCTATTCCGCGGAAACGCACATCCGCCACCTGCGCGAAGCGATGCTCGGCGAGCCGCTGCGGCTCACGGTGCGGCTGCTCGACCTCGACGATCGCCGGCTGCACGTGTTCCATTCGATGCATCACGCGACGACCGGCGCGCAACTCGCGACCGGCGAACAGCTGCTCACGCACGTGGACATGCGCGCGAAACGCTCGGCGCCGTTTCCGGACGCGATCCGCCGGCATCTCGACGCGATTCACGCCGAGCATGCGCGCGCGCCGCGCGAGCCGCACGCGGGCCGTGCGATCGCGATCCGCCGCGCGGCCCCTGCTGCTTCCGCTGCTTCCACTTCCAGCTGACCAAGCCGAACCACGACGGAGTTTTCCCATGCAGACGCACGACGCCTGGCGCAGCCGCGCCGGCCAGCTCGACATCGCTTCCCGCGCGTTCGTGGACGGCACGTTCCGCGACGCGCACGACGGCGCCACCTTCACATGCACGAGCCCGATCGACGGCCGCGTGCTCGCGCAGGTCGCGCATTGCCGCGCGGCCGACGCCGACCTCGCGGTCGCCGCCGCGCGGCGCGCGTTCGAAAGCGGCATCTGGCGCGACGCATCGCCGCGCGAACGCAAGCGCGTGCTGCTGCGCTGGGCCGCGTTGATCCGCGAGCACGCGAACGATCTCGCGCTGCTCGAAACGCTCGACACCGGCAAGCCGATCGGCGATACGACCACGATCGACATCCCGTCCACCGCGTATTGCGCCGAGTGGTTCGCCGAGGCGATCGACAAGACCGGCGGCGAAGTCGCTCCGGCCGACGCGCATCTCGTCGGGCTCGTCACGCGCGAGCCGATCGGCGTGGTCGCGGCTGTCGTGCCGTGGAATTTCCCCGCGATGATCGCGATGTGGAAATGCGCGCCCGCGCTCGCGGCGGGCAACAGCGTCGTGCTCAAGCCGTCCGAGAAGTCGCCGCTGAGCGCGCTGCGGCTCGCCGCGCTGGCCGTGCAGGCCGGGCTGCCGGCCGGCGTGCTGAACGTGCTGCCGGGGTTCGGCGATGCAGGCGAAGCGCTCGCGCGGCATCCGGACGTCGACTGCATCGCGTTTACCGGCTCGACCGCGGTCGGCCATAAAGTCGCGCGCTGCGCGGCCGATTCGAACCTGAAGCGCGTATGGCTCGAACTCGGCGGCAAGTCGCCGCAGATCGTGCTGCCCGATTGCCCCGATCTCGAACGCGCGGCGCGCACCGTCGCGCATGCGGTGTTCTACAACACCGGGCAGATGTGCACGGCGGGTTCGCGCCTGCTCGTCCATCGCGCGATCCGCGACGAACTGGTCGCGCGCGTGCTCGCGATCGCGCCCGAGTATGCGCCCGGCGATCCGCTGTCGCCCGACACGCGGATGGGCAGCCTGATCGACGCCGCCCAGGTCGAGCGCGTGCTCGGCTACGTCGACGCCGGCCGCGACGAGGCGACGCTGCTCGCGGGCGGCCGGCGCGCGCGCGCCGCGAGCGGCGGCCAGTACGTCGAGCCGACCGTGTTCGACTGTCCGCGGGCCGATGCGCGGATCGTGCGCGAGGAGATTTTCGGGCCGGTGCTGGCGGTGACGGCGTTCGACGATCTCGATACGGCCGTCGCGCTCGCGAACGACACGCGTTATGGGCTCGCGGCGTCGGTGTGGACCGCGAACCTGACGACCGCGCACGAAACCGCGCGGCGGCTGCGGGCCGGCACGGTGTGGGTGAACGGCTACGAGGAAACCGACGACATGAACTTCCCGTTCGGCGGCTTCAAGGAATCGGGCAACGGGCGCGACAACTCATTGCACGCGCTGGAGAAGTACACGGAGTTGAAGTCGACGGTGATCCGGTTGCGGTGATATCCAGCAGAATCTTCATTCGAACACGTCCGGCCCGGAGCGTTCATGAGCGGCGGGCTCGGTTGTCGCAGCTTCCTCGAAATCGGCATCAACCGGGCCGATCAGTGGCGTCAACCACGCCCAGCCTTGCGGCACGGGCTCGAGGATGACAGACGCGCCGTGCCGCCGAATCCGGACCTCCGTGGTATCGACGCGGAAATCCTTCGGCAAGCAAACAGCCTGCGATCCATCATGCTCGAAAATCCTGGCGGTCTCCATCTCGGCACTCCATGCATCGACAAAGCGTGGATATTTTGCCGACTGTGGGTCGCGGCGGCGGGTCGTGCGGTCGACATATTGGTGATGAACGGTCGCCTCTCGGCAAATCTGCTCGCGACGGGACACACGTAGCCGTACCCAATATCGGACATTCCGGCTCCACATTCATTCCCAACAGGAAACAATCAATCACCATCCGGCGATTCATCTCCCCGTCCGCGCGTTCTAGACTATCGGATCACTCCCCCACCGGACCCACGCAATGACCGATGTCCTGCCGCTGACCACCGACCCCGAATCCGGCCTCCAGTACCGGCTGCGCCCGGCCGCCGGCCGCCCCGCGGGCCGCCTGTTGCTGCTGCACGGCGTCGGCGGCAACGAAACCAACCTGCTGAACCTGGCCGCCACGATCGATCCGCGCGTCGAAATCGCGTTCGTGCGCGGGCCGCTGACGTTCGGCCCCGGCCAGCACGCGTGGTTTCCGGTGCGCTTCGGCCCGAACGGCCCGGAAATCGATGCGGCCCGCGCGGAGGCGAGCCGTGTGCAGTTGATCGCGCTGCTGCGCGCGTTGCGCGCGCGGGACACCGGGAACGAACCCGCCGCCTTGCCGACCGTGATCGCCGGCTTCAGCCAGGGCGGCATCATGAGCGCGAGCGTCGGTCTCACCTCGCCGGCCGACGTCGCCGCGTTCGCGGTGCTGTGCGGGCGCATCCTGCCGGAGATCGATCCGCTGATCCCGTCGCGCGATGCATTGAGCCCGCTGCACGCGCTGGTGATGCACGGCCGCTTCGACGACAAGCTGCCGGTCGCGTGGGCGAACACGGCCGACGCGAAACTGACGGCGCTCGGCGTCGCGCACGACACGCAGCTCTATGACGCCGGCCACGAGCTGACCGCGCAGATGGCCGGCGACTTCAGCCGCTGGGTCGGCGCACGCGCCGGGTTGAACTGATCGCACCGGGCGGTCGCCCGCCCGGGCCTGCCGTCAGACGTTGCTCGCCGGATCGGCAACGATCGGCACGCCAGCCTCGGCAGCAGCCTCTCGCGCGGCACCGCGTTTTGCCAGCTTCCAGCCGACCACCAGCGCGAGCACGACCACCGGAATCATCGCGACGGTCCACGTGCCGCCCGGGTAATCGAACGCCATCAGCACCAGCACGCTGACCAGGAACCCGAGCGTGAGCCACGACGTGAACGGCGCGCCGGGCATCCGGAACGACACGGGGCTCAGTTCGCCGCGATTGACCGCACGGCGGAACAGGATCTGGCACATCACGATGAAGCCCCAGGTCGTGATGATCCCGAGCGACGCCATGTTCAGCACGATCTCGAACGCCTGCGCCGGCACGATGTAATTCAGCGGCACGCCGATCGCATTGACCGCGACCGTGACCAGGATCCCGCCGTACGGCACGCCGCGCGCGTTCATCCGCGACACGAAGCGCGGCGCCGAGCCGCCCATCGCGAGCGAACGCAGCACGCGCCCGGTCGAATAGAGGCCGGAGTTCAGGCTCGACAGCGCGGCGGTCAGCACCACGATGTTCATCACCGTGCCGACGTACGGCACGCCGAGCTTGCTGAAGAACGTGACGAACGGGCTTTCGTGCGCGCTGTACGCGGTCCACGGCAGCAGCATCGTCAGCAGCACGACGGAGCCGACGTAGAACAGCGCGATGCGCCACATCACGCTGTTGATCGCCTTCGGCAGCACCTTGCGCGCATCGGCGGTCTCGCCGGCCGCGACGCCGACGAGCTCGATGCTCGCATACGCGAACACGACGCCCTGCACGATCAGCACCGCCGGCAGGATCCCGTGCGGGAAGATCCCGCCGTGATCCGCGATCAGGTGCAGCCCCGGCATCTGCCCGGCAACCGGATGGCCGCTCGCGAGAAACACGGCGCCGACCGCGAGGAACAGCGCGAGCGTCCCCACCTTGACGATCGAGAACCAGAACTCCATCTCGCCGAACACCTTCACGCCGATCATGTTCATCACCGACACGATCCCCAGCGCGCCGAGCGCGAACACCCACTGCGGCACGTCGGTGAACACGGCCCAGTACTTCATGTAGATCGCCACCGCGGTGATGTCGACGATGCCGGTGGTCGCCCAGTTCAGGTAGTACATCCAGCCCGCGACGAACGACGCGCGCTCGCCCATGAACTCCCGTGCGTACGACACGAACGAGCCGCTGGTCGGCCGGTGCATCACGAGCTCGCCGAGTGCGCGCATGATCAGGAAGGCGAATGCGCCGCACACGAGATACACGACGGCCAGCGCGGGCCCCGCGCTCTGCAGGCGGCCGCCCGCGCCGAGAAAGAGGCCGGTGCCGATCGCACCGCCCATCGCGATCATCTGCACGTGTCGGGGCTTCAGGTGCTGCGCATAGCCGGCTTCGTGCGACGCGAACATCGCATCGCGATCGGCGTGACGGGGGTCCGCGCCGCCGGCCGGGTCGGCCGCGCGCTCGCTGGCGTGCTTCATGGTGTGTCTCCGTTTCTTGATGTGTCGCGCCCGTCGACGGGCGCTCGGGAACGGCCGCGCGCGGGCCGCCGGCGGCAGGCGCCGGCGCCGCGCGGCCGGAATCAGTACGCGCGCGGACGGATCAGCGCTTCGGGCTGCAGCGCCTCGTCCAGTTGCGCGGCGGTCATCAGCTCGCGATCGAGCACGACTTCGCGGATCGACTTGCCGCTCGCGTGCGCCTCGGCGGCCACGGCGGTCGCGCGCTTGTAGCCGATGTACGGGTTCAGCGCGGTCGCGAGCGCGACCGACCGCTCCATCGTTTCGCGCAAGCGCTCGGGGTTCGCGGTGATTCCGCTCACGCAGCGGTCCGCGAGCGTCGTGCAGGCGGCCGTCAGATGGCCGAAGCTGCGGAACAGCGCGCTCGCGATCACCGGCTCGAACGCGTTGAGCTGAAGCTGGCCGGCCTCGGCGGCGAAGGTCACAGTCAGGTCGTTGCCGAACACTTCGAACGCGACCTGGTTCACGACTTCCGGAATCACCGGGTTCACCTTGCCCGGCATGATCGACGAGCCGGCCTGCACCGGCGGCAGGTTGATTTCGCCGAAGCCGGCACGCGGGCCGCTCGACAGCAGCCGCAGGTCGTTGCAGATCTTCGACAGCTTGACCGCGATCCGCTTCAGCACGCCGGAGACCTGCACGAACGCGCCGCAGTCCTGCGTCGCCTCGATCAGGTTCGGCGCGGTGCTCAGGTCCAGGCCGGTGATGCGGCGCAGCGCGGCCAGCGCCTTCTCCGCGTACTGCGGATGGGCGGTGATGCCGGTGCCGATCGCGGTCGCGCCGAGATTGATCTCGCGCATCAGCAAGCCGGCTTCCTGCAGGCGCGCGATGTCTTCCGTCACCATCACCGCGTAGGTCGAGAACTCCTGGCCGAGCGTCATCGGCACGGCGTCCTGCAACTGCGTGCGGCCGAGCTTCAACAGATCCGAGAACGCGTCGGCCTTCTCCGCGAACGCATCGCGCAGGCGCGCCATCGCGTCGAGCAGATGCTCGACCGCGAAGCAGGTCGCGATCCGGATCGCGGTCGGATAGACGTCGTTCGTGCTCTGCGCGAGATTGACGTGCTCGTTGGGATGCAGGTATTCGTACTGCCCGCGTGCGTGCCCCATGATCTCGAGCGCGCGGTTGCAGATCACCTCGTTGGCGTTCATGTTGGTCGACGTGCCGGCCCCGCCCTGGATGATGTCGACCACGAACTGGTCGTGCAGGCGGCCTTCGCGGATCTCGACACAGGCGGCGGCGATCGCGTCGCGATACGCGTGCGGCAGCAGCCCGAGCTCGCAGTTCGCGTCGGCCGCGGCTTCCTTCACCGCCGCGAGCGCCATGACGAGGTACGGCAGCGACGCGATCGTGCGCCCCGAAATGTCGAAGTTCTCCTTCGCGCGCAGCGTATGGACGCCGTAGTACGCCGACTCCGGAATGCTTCGTTTCCCTAAGAGATCCGCTTCGACGCGGAAGCCGTTTTCCGTCATGGGTGCCCCTCCTGAAATGTCTCGTGCCGCCGCGGCCAGGCGGCTGCGTTCACCGCTTCCCCGTGCGACGGGATCGCATTCTATGCCTTTGCATAAAGAAGCTCGCCTCTGTATTATCGAAAGCGGTTTTGCGTGGGATGCAACAACGAGAGACGAATGAAAACAATGGCAAGAGACACCGGCATCGATCACCTCGGCGCGATGCGCGCGTTCGTGCGGGTCGTCGAAATGGGGAGTTTTTCCGCGGTCGCGAAGGAGATGCACGTGTCGACGTCCACCGTCGCGCGCAAGATCACGGCGATCGAGGACGCACTGGGCGTCGCGCTGCTGCATCGCTCGACGCACAGCGTGACGCTGACCGAGGCCGGCCACATCTACCTGGAACGCGCGGTCACGCTGATCGCCGATCTCGACGACACGCTGCGCGTCGTCGCCGAGCTCAATTCGCAGCCGAGCGGCCCGCTGAAGCTCACCGCGCCGGTCGCATTCGGCCGCCGCCACCTCGCGCCGCTGATCGCGCCGTTTCTCGCACGCTACCCGACGATCCAGCTCGACGTGCGGCTCACCGACAACCACAACGACCTCGTCGCCGGCGGCTTCGACCTCGACATTCACGAGGGCGAGAACTACCTGGACAACCTGGTCGTCCACCGGTTGTCGCGCAACGACAGCATCCTGTGCGCGACGCCCGGCTATCTCAACCGCTGCGGGCGCCCCGCGACGCCGGACGACCTGCGGCATCACAACTGCCTGCGCTACGTGCACCCGGAAGGCGATCCGCGCTGGGAGCTCGTGCGCGGCGACGCGCGGCACAGCGTGCTGCCGGCCGGCAACCTCGTCACCGATCACTCGGAACTGCTGCTGGATGCGACCTGCGCGGGGCTCGGCATCGCCGAATTCGAGATCTGGCTGGTGCGCGACCTGCTCGCGAGCGGCCGGCTCGAAGCCGTGCTGCCGCGCTACCGGCTGCAGAACAAGCTGACGGGCGACTACATCTACATCGCGTATCTGTCGAACCGGCGCAGCTCGGCGAAGCTGCGCGTGCTGAAGGACTTCCTCATGGAGCATCTCGCGCACATCGGCGAGCTGTCGGAAGTCGAGCTGGCGAAGATTCGCAACGCGGGCGCGTAGCGGCTGCCGTCGCGCCGGCCGGCAACGCGGCGCCGCTGCGCACCGCGGCCCGCGGCCCGCGGCACCGGTGCGCCGACGCCCGTCAGGCCGGCTGCAATTCGAACGGGAACGTCGCGTGCCCGATCTCGACACCCTGCGTGTTCAGCATCTGCGGCCGGTGGAACGCGGCGAGCCGCGCGCGCTGCGCGTCCGTGCCGATCTGCAGACGCTCGAGCAGTTCGCTGACCATCATGTACAGCACGTCGATGTTGCCGTCCTCGATCTTCACCGAGAGGCCGAGCGCGCCGTCGGCGCCGAGCGCCCGCGTGCGCGCCGATGCGCGCACGCCGATCCCGTAGCACGCATCCGCACCGAGCTTGCCGACGACCTGCCCGTCGAACGCATCCATCAGCACCGTGCAGTAGCGCCCTTCTCCGGCGACCAGCTCCGGATGGGCCGTCATCGCATGATGAATGCGCGCCAGCGCGCGCACGCGACCGCTCGCCGCGGCGCCGCCGGCTGCCACCGTATCCGCGCCGTCGGCCAGCGACGCGTAAAGACGCGCGAGGCGATCGAGCGGGAACGCCGGCGTCGGCAGGTTGCAGCCGTCGATCGCCCAGTCGACCTCGTCGTCGGGCAGGCCGCACGCGTTGGCGACCACCTGCTTCACGCGCACCTGCATCGGATGCTCCGGCAGATGATAGTCGGCGATCGCGGCGCCGATCGCCCGCGCACCGGCCAGCATCCCGACATGCTTGCCCGAACAGTTGCTGCAGACGCCGGTCGGCGTGTAGTCGCGCTTGATCCACGACCGGTACACCGCGTCCGACAGCGGCGCATGCCCGCCGCACCGCAGATCCGACTCCTGCGCGTCGACCTTCTCCAGCATCGCCCGCGTGCGCGCGATGTGCCGCTCCTCGCTGCTGTGCGACGCGCACATCAACGCGATGTCCGCGTCGTCGAAACCGAACCGCTCAGGCGCGCCCGTCTCGATCACGGACAGCGCCTGGGCCGGCTTCGCCGCCGAGCGCGCGAGCGTCATCCGGTACGGATCGCCGAGCCGGAACAGCAGCTTGCCGCCGGCATCCACCACCGCCACGTCGGCGACGTGTTCATTCTCGATCGCCTTGCCGCGGTACGTCACGACCGCTGCGCGTTGGGTGTCCATCTGTCTTGTCTCCTTCGTCGGGGCCTGAATGCCGGGGCCCGTGCAACCGGTACGGCAGTGTATCGAGTCTGCCGCCGGGTCGAGCCGGTCGGCCGGTGGAAAGTGGTATTGCGCCGGATGCAAAGCCGTCGGCCCCTACGAAAACCTGATGGATTCAGTACACGGAGCCTTCGATCGCCAGCAGCGCGAACGTCGCGAGCCAGTGCTCGCCCATGTAATCGCCGGCCACGTGCGCGAGCGCGCTCGCGAGATGCCGGTCGGCCGCATCGAGCAGC
The DNA here is from genome assembly GCF_905339915.1 of Burkholderia sp. BCC1985. Taxonomy (NCBI): domain Bacteria; kingdom Pseudomonadati; phylum Pseudomonadota; class Betaproteobacteria; order Burkholderiales; family Burkholderiaceae; genus Burkholderia; species Burkholderia sp. BCC1985. The sequence goes on along the minus strand of NZ_CAJPGY010000028.1, from coordinate 8,108 downwards.
CTCGCGCGCCGCGCATCGCCGTCCGGCAGCGCGCCGGCCAGCGCGCGCTGGCACCACGCGCGGCTCAGGTTCAAGCCGTCCAGATGCGCGATCTTGCCGTCGCTGCGGTCGCTGACCGTCGCCGGCACGAACAGCGTCGCCGGCTCGCCGCGCGCGAGATCCGGCAGGAAACGCGCGAACCAGCCGTCGAATTCGGCGGCCGGCAGCACGCGCCGCATCAGCTCCGCCTCCATCAGCGCGGGCGACAGGAACTCGTCGCCCGACGGCTCCCACGCCTGGCACGCGACATCGTTCAGGTGCCAGCGTTTCGCGGTATCGACGATCAGCGCCGCGAGCCCGTCGCGCTGCGTCGCGCGCGCGAAGTCGAGTGCGAGCGCCAGTGCGAACGCGGTGTTGAAGTGCGTGCCGACCCGCAGCGGATAGGTCGCCTTCGGCAGGAAGGTCTCGAAGCGCGCGACGAACAGGTCGGCGAGCGGCGCGATCGTCTTCGCCCAGCGGGCGGCCTGCGGCACCACGCCCTTCAGCGCGAGCCGCTCCAGCTGCGCGGACAGCGCCAGCAGCCACGCCCATCCGTACGGCCGCTCGAAGCCGCTGTTGTGCGGCAGCGCGAGATACGCGCGTTCGCCGGCGACGTTCGCGTCGGTGAAATGCGCGTCGACGACGGCGATGATCCGCTCGGCTTCCGCCAGCGCCGGATAGCGTTCGAGCACGCGCAGCACGAGCCAGTAGCCGTGCACGCACGAATGCCAGTCGTAGCTGCCGTAGAAGATCGGGTGCAATGCGCGCGGCCCCTGCACGTCGTGCGGGCCTTCGAGCGAATGAGTGAGCCTGTTCGGATATTCGCGGGTCAGGTGCGCGAGCGCGAGCGACGCGAATTTCGAGGCGAGTTCGGGGGTCAGTCGGTCGGTCATGGGCATCTCGTCAGAAGCGGAATACGAACGCGTACATCAGCAGCGTGTTGACGGCCAGCAGCAGCACGGCGGTCGGCCACTGCGCCTTGATCACGCCGTTCTTGTCCTTCAGTTCGAGCAGCGCGGCCGGCACGATGTTGAAGTTCGCGGCCATCGGCGTCATCAGCGTATCGCAGAAGCCGCTCGGCATCCCGATCGCGCCGAGGATCGCATCCCGCCCGCCAGCCCCGTCGCGAGGCCCGCGATCGTCGCCACCAGCAGCGCGTTGAAGCGCAGCGCGAAACCGATCACGACGATCGGCACGCCAATCAGCACCAGCATTGCTCCTCCTTGTGTTGGATGCGCGGCGCCGTGACGACGTGCTGTCCGCCCGGTTTCGACCGGGTTCAGGCCGCAAAATCCAACACCAGATTTTATCGATAAAAAGTCGACAATTTAAGGCTTCGACTAAACCTTGAAACCTGTACTACCGTGCGCCGGCCTTGTGCCTGCCGTATGTCAGCCGTGTGCCAGCCGTGTGTCAGCGGTGTTTCGACCGTGTGCGGCCCGAGCGGGCGGCAGCGGGCGGCAGCGGGCGGCAGCGGGCGGCAGCGGGCGGCAACGGCGGCGCGCGCGGCATGCACGCTTGCGCCGCGCGAACCGCGGGCGGCCCGCGCGGCCGCCGCGCATGGCGGAGCGCCGGTGCGCCGACTAAACTGGAAGGCATCGGCAACGTTCGGGAGAGCCGCCATGATTGACGTATTCCAGACCATCGGCAGCCGCGCGTTCTCCGCTCATCTGGCGAAGGACGGGATGGTGACGCTGATGGAACAACGCCACGAAGTCGACCGCGTGACGCTCGCGACCGCCTATGCCGCGCTCGTCGAGGAATCGGAGCAGGAGGCCGACCTGCTCGACGCAACCGTCGAAGGGATGATGCGCGCGCTGATCCAGGGGTACGCGCGCAGCCATTGATCGACTGAACGCGCCCCCGGGCGCGGTGCGCCGGCCTGCGCGGCCGGCTCGCCGACGCCCGCGCATGCGCCCGCCCGTTTCCCGCCGAAACGAACGCGCCGGCAACGGGTTTCCGCACTGCCGCATCGTCCCGCAGATGGCCGTCCGCCTTCGCGGGCGGCAAAAAATGTCGCCCCGGAATAGAGAAAAGGGGCTGAAACGACGCAATGCGCAATTTTTTCGATTGCCGCCGCTCGCGCCGCATGACAGCATGCGGACGTCGCCAATCGAAAAGAATTCCGTGCCGCGCGCCCGCCGATGCCGTTCGGCGGCGCCGAACCGGCACTGCCTTTCATGAACCCGGCCCATACCCAACACTACGAACCGACCGGAGCATCCCGCTTGTGAATATCGGCATCGTCAACGACCTCCCGCTTGCCGTCGAGGCGATGCGCCGCGCGCTCGCGCGCCGGCCCGAGCATCGCGTGCTGTGGGTCGCGACCGACGGCGCGCAAGCCGTCGAACTGTGCGCCGCGCAACCGCCCGATGTCGTGCTGATGGACCTGGTCATGCCGAAGTGCGACGGGATCGAGGCGACGCGGCGGATCATGCGTTCCGCCCGCCCGTGCGCGATCCTGATCGTGACGAGCTGCATCGGCGCGAACGCATGGCGCGTGTTCGAAGCGATGGGTGCCGGCGCGCTCGACGCGGTCGATACGCCTCGCCTCGGCGAAGACGCGGCCGGCGACACCGCGCGGCTGCTGCTCGCCAAGATCGACCAGATCGGCCGCCTGCTCGACGCGCCCGGCGGTGTCCGCGCGGCCGGCACGGCCTCGCGCACGGGCGGCGGCCCGCTGATCGCGATCGGCGCGTCCGCCGGCGGCCCCGGCGCGCTCGCGTCGATCCTCGGCAGCCTGCCGGCCGACTTCAGCGCGCCGATCGTGATCGTCCAGCACGTCGATCGCGCGTTCGCCGAAGGCATGGCGCAATGGCTCGACGGCCAGACGCCGCTGACCGTGCGCGTCGCGCACGAAGGCGACCGCCCGCAGCCGGGCGTCGCGCTGCTCGCGGCGACCGACGATCACCTGCGCATCACGCGCACCGGCACGCTCGAATACACGCGCGAACCGGCCGCCACGCCGTACCGGCCGTCGGTCGACGTGTTCTTCAACAGCCTGACCGAGCACTGGCCGGGCCGCGTGATCGGCGTGCTGCTGACCGGCATGGGACGCGACGGCGCGATCGGCCTGAAGGCCCTGCGGATGAAGGGCTATCACACGATCGCGCAGGACGAGGCGACCAGCGCCGTCTACGGCATGCCGAAGGCGGCCGCGACGCTCGGCGCGGCCCGCGCGATCCTGCCGCTCGAGCGCATCGCGGGCGAGCTGGCGGCACTCGCGCGAATCTGAACCCAATGAAACCCTGTCACACCCGTCGCAGCCATGGCGCGACCCTGCATCAATCATGACCAGCGACCTCACCCGCCCGCCCGGCAGCCTGCAGGCGGCGTTCGACGCCTTGCACGTGCCGCCCACGCCGCACGCCGACACCCCCGCGATGGTCCTGCTCGTCGACGACCAGACGATCGTCGCGGAAGCCATCCGGCGCGCGCTCGTCGACGAGGACGGCATCGACTTCCACTACTGCCCGCGCTCGGACGACGCGCTGGCGACCGCGATCGAGACGCGGCCGACCGTGATCCTGCAGGATCTCGTGATGCCCGGCATCGACGGGCTGAGCCTCGTGAAGGCATACCGCGCGAATCCGGCGACGCGTGACGTGCCGATCATCGTGCTGTCGACGCAGGAAGAGCCGGTGATCAAGAGCGCCGCGTTCGCGGCCGGCGCGAACGACTATCTCGTGAAACTGCCCGACCGCATCGAGCTGGTCGCGCGGATCCGCTATCACTCGCGCTCGTACATGAACCTGCTGCAGCGCGACGAGGCCTACCGCGCGCTGCGGCAATCGCAGCAGCAACTGCTCGAGGCCAATCTCGAACTGCGGCGCCTCACGCATTCGGACGGCCTGACCGGGCTGTCGAACCGCCGCTATCTCGACGAATACCTGGCCGCCGAATGGCGGCGCGGCACGCGCGAGCGCAGCGAGCTGTCGCTGCTGATGATCGACGTCGACAACTTCAAGCTGTACAACGACACGTACGGCCACGTGTCGGGCGACAGCGTGCTCAAGCAGGTCGCGACGACCATCGAACGCTGTCTCGGGCAGTCCGGCGATCTCGCCGCGCGTTTCGGCGGCGAGGAGTTCGCGGTCGTGATGCCGGCCACGTCGCCGGGCGCCGCGCGGCTGCTCGGCGAGAAGATCCGCCTCGCGGTCGAGTCGCTGCGGCTCGAGCATGTGCACGCGTCGACGGGTCGCTACGTGACGATCAGCATCGGCGGCGCGAGCATCGTGCCGGCCCCCGGCCTGCCGACCACCGCTCTGATCGAGGCGGCCGATCGCGCGCTGTATCGCGCGAAGCACGACGGCAAGAATCGCGTCGAGATCGACGCGCCGCCGGCGCCCCCGGTTCCGCCCGCCGGCGGCGGTTTCGCCTGAACGCCTACACGGTGACGAGCCGGCGCGCGTAATCGGTCGGATCGAGCGGCCGGCCGAACAGGTAGCCCTGCTGCATGTCGCAGCCGATCTGCTGCAGGAACCACGACTGCGCCTGGGTCTCGACGCCTTCCGCGGTGACCTTCATCCCGAGGGAATGCGCCATCGCGACGACGGCCTGCGTGATCGCGACCGAGTCGCGATGATCGGGCACGCCCGATACGAACGAACGGTCGACCTTCAGGTTGTGCAGCGGGAAACGCTTCAGGTAGGCGAGCGACGAGTAGCCGGTGCCGAAATCGTCGACCGAGATCCGCACGTTCATGTCCGTGAGCGCTTCGAGCATCGGCAGCACGGTGTCCGTGTCGTTCATCAGTAGTCCTTCGGTAATCTCCAGTTCGAGCGCCCCCGGATCGAGCTGCGTCTGCGCGAGGCAGTGGTAGACCGACTCGACGAGCCCCTCGTGGAACTGCCGCGGCGACAGGTTGACCGCGAGCGTCAGGTCGGGCGCGATCGTGCGGCGCCATTCGGCGGCCTGCCGGCAGGCCGTTTCGAGCACCCACTGGCCGATCGCGACGATCAGCCCGGTATCTTCCGCGACCGGAATGAATTCCGCCGGCGACATCGGCCCGAGTTCGGGGCTCGTCCAGCGCAGCAACGCTTCGGCGCCGACCGTGCGGCCGCTGCGCGCGTCGACGACCGGCTGGTACGCGAGCCGCAGCATGTCCGACGAGAACGCGCGCCGCAGCGACTGCTCGATCGCGAAGCGGCGTTGGAGGCGCTGGTTCAGCTGCGCGGTGAAGAACGTGAAGTGGTTGCGGCCGCGCTGCTTCGCGTCGTACATCGCGGAGTCGGCGTTGCGCATCAGCGTGACCGAATCGTCTCCATCGCGCGGCGCGACGCTGATGCCGATCGACACGCCGAGCCAGTATTCGTTGTTCGCGATCTCGAACGGCTGCGCGATCGTGTCGATCACCTCGCGCGCGAGCACGGCCAGCTCGTCGGGATCGTCGCAGTGGTCGACGAGGATCACGAACTCGTCGCCGCCGACGCGCGTGAGCGCGTGGCGCCCGCCCGCGCAGGCCGCGAGGCGCGCCGCGACGCTGCGCAAGAGCGCGTCGCCGGCCTCGTGGCCAGCCGTGTCGTTGACCTTCTTGAAGCCGACGAGATCGAGGAACAGGATCGCGACATGCGCAGGCCCGGCCGCCGCCTCGCGCGCGCCGAACAGCTCGCGCATCCGTTCGGAGAGCCAGCGCCGGTTGTAGAGGCCCGTCAGCGCGTCGCGCGTCGCCAGGTAGCGCAGTTGCTGCTGCGCTTCGCGCACGGGGCCGATGTCGTGAAACGACACGAGCACCGATTCGGGCTGCGTCTCGCCCGGTTTCACGATCGGCACCGCGTTGCCGCGCACCCAGATGACGTCGCCGTCGGCGAGCCCGAAGCCGACCGAGTAGTCGAGCTGCGGCATGGCCGTGGTGAACGCGAGCCGGCTCGGCCAGTCGTCGGGGGCGAGCGGTGTGCCGTCCTCGCGCAGCTTGTACAGGATCACCGTCGACAGCCGGCGGCCGACGAGGTCGCCCTTCGCACGCATCATCCGGTTCGCGCTCGGATTGCTCGCGATCACGATGCCGTCGCGCGACACGACGAGAATCCCTTCGTTCAGGCTGTTGACGACCAGGCGGTGATGTTCCTCGCTGCGCGCGAGCTGCCGCGCGATCCAGTCCTGGTGCACCGCGAGGCCGACGCTGTTGCCGATATCGCGCAGCAGGTCGGTTTCGGTGTCGGTGGGCCGCCGCGGCGTACGGTGATAGACGGCGAATGCGCCGAGCACGGTGCCCGTATCGTCCAGGAACGGCACCGACCAGCACGCGCGCAGGCCGTGCGGCAACGCGAACGAACGGTAGGCAGCCCACAGCGGATCGGTTTCGATGTCTTCGACGGCGATCATCCGGCGCTCGAACATCGCCGTGCCGCACGAGCCCGCGGCGGGCCCGATCGATGCGCCGTCGATCGCCGCGCTGTACTGCACGGGCAGCGACGGCGCGGCACCGACGTGCACGTGCACGCCGTCCGCGTCGAGCAGCAGGATCGTGCACGACGCGCCGTCGCCGAGCAGCGCCTCGGCGCGCCGGCAGACCTCGACGAGCAGTTCCGGCAGTGGTGTATTGCGTGTGATCAGCCTCAGCACGCTTTGCTCGGATGCGAGCACTTCCGCTGCGAGGCCGAGACTGTAGCGAGAACTTTGCGGTTCGGTATTCAAGATGAATCCTGCCGTCAGTTCGACCGGGTCTGATGCGCCCGATTCGTAGCGATTCTTCGTGCCGTATATCGCCCCGAGTCGACTCGCCCCCCCGGTGCGCCCCCATTGCACGCCGGTCACGGCGCGCCAAAATATATTTAACACCAATCCGCGCCCGCTGGCGTACCCGCGCGCATCGAGGGTATACGCGTGGTCGCGGCCGGCGGGACGCCGCCGCTATTTGTCAGACGATTACTTATAGCGCACCGCCCCCGCCGGCCGCCGTCAGTCCTTGCGAATATGTTCGGCGAGGAAGTCGATCAGCAGCCGCACGCGCGGCAGGAGCCCGCGCCGGGACGGGAACACCGCGTGAATCACGCCGCCCTTCGGCGCCCACCCCGGCAGCACGTCGATCAGCGTGCCGTCGCGCAGGTCGTCCTCGATGACCATGCACGGCAACTGCACGATGCCGACGCCATGAATCGCCGCGTCGCGCAACGCGTGCATGTCGTCGGAGATGTAGCGCGGATGATGGCGCAGCTGCGCCTGCTCGCCGTTCGGCCCGACCAGCTGCCACACGTGCTGCCGCGGCGGCCCCCAGTCGAGGCTCGGCTCGCCGGCCAGCTCGGCCGGGTCGGCCGGGACCGTGCGTCCGGCCAGCCACTGCGGCGCGGCCACCAGCCGCTGCGGGCTGTCGCCGAGAATCCGCATCACGAGGTCGCTGTCCTCCAGTGGCGGGAAACGCACGCGCAGCGCCAGGTCGAAGCCTTCGCTCAGCAGGTCGACCCGGCGGTTCGTCGCTTCGAGATGCACGTGTACCGCCGGATGGATCGCCATGAAGCGCGCGACGAGCTCGCTCACGCGATATTCGAGCAGCGCGGTCGGGCAGCTCACGCGGACGATCCCGCGCGGCTCCGCGTGCCGGCGCTCGATCACCTCGCGCGCCGCGTCGGCCTCGACCAGCACCGCGAGGCAGCGTTCGTAGAATTCGCGGCCGGTTTCCGTGACCGTGAAATGACGCGTCGTCCGCTGCAGCAGCCGCACGTCGTAGTGCGCTTCCAGCGCGGCGATGCGCCGGCTCAGCGTCGACTTCGGGACATCCAGCGCCCGCCCCGCTTGCGTGAAGCCGCCGTGCTCGACCACCTTCACGAAATAGTAGAGGTCGTTCAGGTCATCCATGATTGTTCCACCCATAGAACACTGACGGCATTCTACGGGACTGGAAACCCGGTTGTTGCGCGCATAGCATCGTTCTTCGATGGGGATCGATTGCGCGAACGCGACCGGAGATTTTCCCTGACGGGTGCCTCGCGCGCCGAATCGATTGACTAAGCTTGGAGCATTCGCCCGCCGCGCGCACCGTATCGGACGTGTGCGACAGCACGGGCGCCCCGCCGCGACGACGATCCCGACGCCGCGCCCGCCCACCCTGGATCCTCGGGATTTCTCTCACTTCCTGTCCTGTTTCTGGAGGC
>NZ_CAJPGY010000027.1:0-87345 GCF_905339915.1 Burkholderia sp. BCC1985 | reverse complement strand
GTCGCTGTCGATGAACAGGTTGCGGCCGGCCTGCAGCTGGCCCCACGTGTCGCTCTTCAGGCCGACATACGCGCGGCGCGACCACATGCGTCCGCCGCCCGTCGTGCCGTTCATCACCTGGAACGCGGTTTCCAGGTTGAAGACCGTCGACATCCCGCCGCCGAGATCCTCGACGCCCTTCAGGCCGAACATGCTGGTGCCCCAGTCGCCGCCTTCCGCGCTCCAGCGCGTCGAGCTGCCGCCGGGCGTCGCGATGTGGTTCAGGTATTCGACGCCGCCGTCGATCCGGCCGTACAGCGTCACACTCGTCTGCGCGAACGCGGCCGCCGGTGCGGCGGCCACGATCAGCCATGCGAAATGTTTGAGTCGCAAAATGATGCCCCCTCAAAGTCTCGACCATCCGGCACACGCCCCATGCGCGCACCGGCGTTGCCGTTTACCCGCGATCGATCGAAAAACGCCCGGGGCCCGCCGCGCAAAGCGCGAGCAGGCCGCCCGAGATCGCGATGTTCTTGTAGAAATGAATCATGTTGTTGATCTGCTCGCCGCCCGACATCGTCCAGTAGTGATGGCCGATGAAGCCGGTGCCGATCGTATACAGCGCAAGCAGCAACGCGAGCGGCCGCGTCTGGAAACCGACGAGGATCGCGATGCCGGCGAACAGCTCCATCACGACGGCGATCGCCGCCGAAATGATCGGCGCCGGCGCGCCCTCGCTTCCCATGAACGCGATCGTGCCGGAGAAGTCGACGATCTTCTTCCAGCCGAACATCACGAACAGGATCACGAGCAGGATCCGGGACAACAGCAGCAGCACATCGCGCTGGGACGCGAGAAACGGTTGATTCGGTGTCATGGTGTGATCAACGAAAGCGGTACGCGAACCGCGCGCACCGGATTGCCAACGAACCAGGGCGGGCGGCCGCCAAAGCCGCCCACCCCGCTCTGCAACAACCGGCATCGGGGCCCGCCCGATGTGCTGTGCCTCCTCTTCTTGTCAGAGTTGCCCTGCCTTTACTGCATCGTACCCGGCCTCAACGCGCCTTCGCGACGTCCTGCTCGGTCACCTTCGCGGCCGGGTTGCCGAACTGGCCGGTCACGTAGTTCGTCAGCGCGGCGATCTGCGCATCCGACAGCTCGTTGCGGAACGCGGGCATCCCGACGTCCTCGCTGCCGGCCTTGCGCTGCACGCCGTTCAGGATCACCTGCACCAGGTTCGCCGGATTCGCCGCGCCCACCGTCGAGTTGTGGAACAGCGACGGGTAATAACCGTCCGGCGTGCCCTTGCCCTGCATCTGGTGGCACGTCGCGCAGTTGCCGAGATACAGCCGCGCCGGATCGATGCCCGACGACGCCAGTGCGACGCCGCGCAGCTTCAGGCCGTCTTCCGCCGGCTTGCCCCACGACGAGCGCGACTGCTTCGCGTCGCCGTTGGCGACGGCCGGCACCGTATGGACGTACGTCGCGATCGCGCCGATGTCGGCGTCGGTCATCTTCGAGAAGCTGTGCTCGACCGCCTCGGCCATCGGACCGGCCGCCTGCGCGACTCCCGGCACGCTGCCGGTACGCAGGTACTGGACGAGCTGCTGCTGCGTCCAGCCGCCGATCCCCGCGTTCGGGTCGGACGTGATGTTGTAGCCGTCCCAGCCCGCCAGCACCGAGCCCGACAGGAAGCTGCCGCCGGTTTCGTCGAGCGACTTCTCCTGCATCGCGACGCCGCGCGGCGTGTGGCACGTGCTGCAGTGCGCGAGGCCCTGCACCAGGTACGCACCGCGGTTCCACTCGGCGCTCTGCGCCGGCTTCGGCTGGTATGCGCCGTCCTTCAGGAACAGCCAGTTCCAGATCTTCAGCGGCCAGCGCATGCTCAGCAGCGCGGGGATCTCGTTCTTCGGCGGCGTCTGCTTGACCGGTTCGACACCGTGCATGAAGTACGCGTAGAGCGCCTGCACGTCGTCGTCGTTGATCTTCGCGTACGACACGTACGGCATCGCCGGATACAGGTTGTCGCCGTTCTTCGACACGCCGTGGCGCACCGCGCGCTCGAAGTCGTCGAACGTCCAGTTGCCGATGCCGGTATCCGGGTCGGGCGTGATGTTGCTCGTATAGATCTTGCCGAGCTTCGGCACCGGCATCCCGAGGCCGCCGGCGAACGGCTTGCCGCCCTTCGCGGTGTGGCAGGCCATGCAGTCGCCCGCGACCGCGAGATATTCGCCGCGCTTGACCTGCGCGGGGTCGGCCGCATCGGCCGCGCGCACGAGGCCCGGCAGCGCGAGACAGCCGGCGAGGAGGAAGGTGAGAGTAGATTTCCGCACGGTCAGACTTCCTTCTTCAGCGTGTCCGACATCCGCAGCGCGAGCGCGGCGATCGTCAGCGTCACGTTCACCGTACCGACGGTCGGCATCGTCGAGCTGCTCGAGATGAACAGGTTCGGATGGTCGAACGTGCGGCAGTCCTTGTCGACGACCGAGTCGCGCGCATCCGCGCCCATGATCGTCGCGCCCGTGATGTGGTTGTTCGGCGCGAACTCGTCGTTGAACACGACGTCCGTGCCGCCCAGCACCTGCGCCGCCGTCGCATAAACTTCGCGCGTATGCACTGCGCCGCGCTTCACGTAGTCGTCGATCGCATACGTGATCTCCGGGCGCGGAATGCCGACCGCGTCGGTGGCCGTCTTGCTCGGCACGATGCGGTTCTCGGGCTGCGGCAGGATTTCGTGGAAGCAGTCGAACTGCACGTAGCGCGCGGAACGGTCGCGGATCTGCGCGTCGAGCTCGTCGGCCTTCATCAGCTTGCCGGCCTTGAAGATCTTCTGCGTCTCCTGGTTGATACGCGACATGTTCGACAGGTGGATCTTCTTCGCGGCTTCGGTCGCGCGGAACGGGCCGTCGCGGAAACCGATCAGCGACGTCATTTCCTGCGGGCCGCGGCCCGGCCACAGCTTCTCGCTCGCATAGAACGACACGCCCGTGCCCGGGTGGTCCATCAGGTTGCGCCCGACCATGTCGGAGCTGTTCGCGACGCCGTTCGGGAAGTCGCGGTTCGCCGACATCAGCAGGATCTTCGGCGTCTCGATGCCGTTCGCGGCCACCACGAAGTACTTGCCCTCGACGCGATGGTCGGCGCCCGTCTTGTCCTTGTAGATCGCGGCGACGATGCGCTTGTCCGGACCCGTCTCGAGCTTGTACACGACCGCGCTGTCGATCAGCTTCGCGCCGGCCTGCTCGGCCTTCTCGACGTGCACGATGCCGTTGTACATCGCGCCGATCGGGCAGATCGGCATGCAGTTGTTGTTCCCGCAACAAGTCGGCCGGCCGTCGTACGGGCGGCTGTTGCGCGCGACCGGCTCGGTCACGACGTGGAACTTCGGGTCATGGCCGTTGAGCGCGCTCTTGATCGTCTGCTCGTTGAACGACAACGGCAGCGGCGGCATCGGGTACGGCTGCTTGCGCGGCGAATACAGGTCTTCCTCGGGGCCGGGGCCCCACACGCCGAGCTCTTCCTCGGCGCGCTGGTACCAATGCTCGAGATCGTCGTACTGGATCGGCCAGTCGCGGCCGACACCGTACACGGTCTTCATCTTGAAGTCGTTCGGGATGAAGCGCCACGCCGACGCGGCCCAGTGCCACGTCGTGCCGCCCACCGCGCGGATGTACTGCGAGTTGAACTTGTGCTCGCCCTTCAGGACCAGGTAGTCGTTCGGCGGGCCGTATTCCGGATGCGGCGCCCACGGGCTCGACGGGTACGGCGCCATGAAGTCCGTCTTGTCGGGCTGGTTGCGGAAGCGTTCGACGATTTCCCAGCGCGGCATGCGCGGGCCTGCCTCGAGCAGGATCACCGACTTGCCGGCCATCGCGAGCTGGTGCGCGACGATCGCGCCTGCGACACCGGACCCGACGACCACGACGTCGGCCTTTTGCGTATCGGTATCGGCCATCAGCCTTGCCTCTCGATCGGTTTTTCGGCCCAGAAGCCGGGTTTATTCGGGCAATACGAAGGAATCACGAGCGTATCGGACACGACGCTGAACATTAATGCTTCTTCGTAGGTAATTACGACGTTGTCGACGATGCCGAGATACCAGGCTTCGAGAATCGACAGCGCGGACGTTTGCTGATCGGGAGTCAACGAACCGGACGCGAATGCGCCGGCGAGTTGCGACAGACCGTCGGCGGTCTTGAACGAGCCCTTCTGAAAGGCCTGCAGGAAGCGTTCGCCGAGCACGCGGCTCAGCCCTTTCTTGCCTGTCAGTGCTTCGGAGAGCGTCATGAACGTATCGAGCGGCGCGGTGCCGGGATTATCGGCCAGGGCCCGCAACGCCAGCGAGCCGGTGAGGCCCGCCGCCGTCAGCGCCAGTGCGCCCTGCAGCCATTGACGCCGCGTGATGCCGGATGCGGCTGCGTCGCGATCGCGACGCGAGTGGGGGGTGTTGTCGTTGTGCATGTTTCCTTCTCTCGAACACCGGATTCGGGAAAACCACGCTTGATATTTCTCAAAATTTCGCGCGGCCCTGAAATGTACGCGCTCAATTCGGATTGGACAATGCTTTTATAGTCCATTTAATGTTCCGCAATCCGAGACAATCGACATTTCGCGGCATCTTTGTGTCGTCGACGCGACAATTCCGTATCGGGATGCCGGCGTGTCGCAACCCGGCGACACGCCGCTTCCCGTCATCCGCTCGCATGCCCGTCGGTTAGAATCGCGTGCAATCAAACAGAAAGCTTCCCTCCGAGGGCATCGAGCGATGAAGCAGCACGACAAGCACAACAACACGCATTCAACCCATCACACCACACGGCTGCTCTGGCGCATCGGCGCCGTCGCGGCGCTCGGCGGCGCCGCCGCACTGTCGCTGCATGCGGGCGCGGCACGCACCGTGAGCGTGTCGCCGCAAGGCACGGTCACCGAAGTCCGGCAGAGCGTCGTCAAGTTCGACGAACCGATGGTCGCGTTCGGTTCGGCATCCGCGCCGAGTCCCGCGCGCATGACCTGCAACGATTCCACCGCCGCACGCGGCCAGGGTCACTGGCTCGACGACAAGACGTGGGTCTACGATTTCGAGAACGACCTGCCGCCGGGCGTGCGCTGCTCGGTCGCGCTCAACGACACGCTGCGTTCGGTCGCCGGCAATGCGGTCAGCGGCCCGCGCCGCTTCACGTTTCAAACCGGCGGCCCGTTCCCGGTGACGGTGCGCCCCGGCTCGCGCGAGATCGAGGAGCGCCAGGTCTTCGTGCTGAAGCTGAACGGACCGGCCGAGCCACGCTCCGCGCTCGCGAACATCTGGTGCGAAGCGACCGGCATCGGCAACCGCATCCCGGTCACGGCCGCCGACGACGATGCGCGCAACGCGCTGCTCGATCACTTCGGGCTGAAGAAGGACGCCGCGCGCGTGCTGACGCTGTCGTGCGCGCAGGCGCTGCCCGCGAGCGCGAAGATGCAGCTCGTCTACGGCAAGGGCGTCGCGAGCCCGAGCGGCATCGCGAACGACACCGAGCGCCGCTTCGACTTCACGGTGCGTGCGCCGTTCGCCGCGAGCTTCTCGTGCGAGCGCGAGAACGCGAAGGCGCCCTGCACGCCGCTGCGTCCGCTGACGCTGTCGTTCAATGCACCGATCTCGCGCAAGAACGCCGAGGCGATCCGGCTGCGCGGTCCTGACGGTTCGCTTTCGCCGACCTTCGCGGCCGACGACCACAGCGACGAAGTGACGACCGTCACGTTCAACCCGCCGCTGCCCGCGCAGGCGAACCTGACGATCGAACTGCCGTCCGGCCTGCGCGACGTGACCGAGCGCACGCTCTCGAACGCCGACCTGTTCCCGCTCGCGACGCGCACCGCACCGATGCCGCCGCTCGCGAAATTCTCGTCGGGCACGTTCGGGATCGTCGAGCGCTTCGCCGAACCCGATACGCCGGCACTCGTGCCCGTCACGCTGCGCAACGTCGAGGCCGACCTGCGCATCGCGGGCCTCAACACGAGCGGCGCGCAATTCTCGAACCTGAAGGTCGACGACGACACCGCGATCCGTCAATGGATGCGCACCGTCGAGCGCTTCGACAACTGGTCGATGACGGCCGGCACGATCGACGAACGCGTCCCGGGCCTGCTGCGGCGCAAGGGCCAGCACCCCGTCTACGTGCCGCTCGAGGCCGGCGAGAAGATGCCCGCGCCGCAGAACCGCCGCATCGACGTGCGCTCGCTGTCGCTGCTCGCCGGCGAACCGGGTGCGCAGGCGCTGACGCTGCCGAAGGCCGACCCGAAGGCGCTGCGTCCGTTCGAGGTCGTCGGCGTGCCGATCGACAAGCCCGGCTTCTACGTGCTCGAACTCGCGTCGCCCGCGCTCGGCCGCTCGCTGCTCGCGAAGCCGTCGAGCATGTACGTGCGCACCACCGTGCTCGTCACGAATCTCGGCGTGCACCTGAAACAGGGCCGCGAGAACAACCTCGTGTGGGTCACGACGCTCGACAAGGGCAAGCCCGTGCCGAACGCGCAGATCCGCGTGTCGGACTGCAATGGCGACGAAATCGCGTCCGGCAAGACCGATGCGCAAGGCCTGCTGAAGATCGACGGCCCGTTCGAGCCGAAACACGAATGCAGCCAGTCGGAACGCTTCGACGACTACTTCGTGTCGGCACGCGTCGACGATCCGAAGACGGGCCGCGACATGGCGTTCGTCAGCTCGAACTGGAACCGCGGGATCGAATCGTGGCGCTTCAACGTGCCGACCGACACCGACAGCGCGCCGACCGTGCGCGCGCATACCGTGTTCGACCGCACGCTGCTGCGGGCCGGCGAAACCGTGTCGATGAAGCACTTCCTGCGCACCGAGACGCTGCAGAGCCTCGCGTTCCCGGCGCACTACCCGACACGCGTGACGATCCGCCATCTCGGCTCCGACCAGACCTACAAGCTGCCGCTCACGTGGTCGGCCGACCATAGCGCGGACACGCAGTTCACGCTGCCGCCCGCGGCGAAGCTCGGCGAATACAGCGTGTCGCTCGAAGGCGGCCCGGACGATGCGCCGACCGCCAGCTACTACGGCGGCAGCTTCCGCGTCGAGGCGTTCCGCCTGCCGGTGCTCAAGGGGACGATCGGCGCGCGCGACGCGCAGAAGAGCCCGCTCGTCGCGGTCAAGGAAGCGCCGCTCGCGGTGCAGATCGACTACGTGTCGGGCGGCGGCGCATCGAACCTGCCCGTGCAGGTGTCGGCGCTGATGAAGTGGGCGTCGCCGCCGTTCGCGGATCGCTTCGAGGACTTCAGCTTCACGCCCTATCGTCCGGAGCACAGCGACGGCAACGCCAACGACGATGCGCAGGACGGCGACAGCGCATCCGCCGCGAACAACGATCCCGACGCGACGAAGCTGATCGCGGACAAGCTGCCGCTGACGCTCGACCGCAACGGCGCGGGTTCCGTCACGCTCAAGGGCCTGCCCGACGTCGACGCGCCGAAGCGCATCGCGCTCGAGGCGACGTTCGCGGACCCGAACGGCGAAGTGCAGACGATCCGCGGCGACACGATCCTGTGGCCGGCCGCGGTGGTGGCCGGCATCAAGGCCGGCCGCTGGGTGTCGGTCGGCCAGCGCGTGCCGGTGCAGGCGCTCGCGGTCGACCTGCAGGGCAAGCCGCGTGCCTCGGTGTCGATCGAGATCAAGGGCGTCGCGCACATCACGACGACGTCGCGCAAGCGGATGGTCGGCGGCTTCTATGCTTACGACAACAAGAGCGATACGCGCGACCTCGGCGTGCTGTGCTCGGGCAAGACCGACGACAAAGGCCGCATGGCCTGCGACGCGACGCTCGAACAGGCCGGCAACGTCCAGTTGATCGCGGTCGCGAAGGACGGCGACGGCCGCACGTCGAATGCGTCGACGTCCGTCTGGGTCACGCGCGAGGACCAACTCTGGTTCGGCGGCGACAACACCGACCGGATCGACGTGATCCCGGAGAAGACGTCCTACGAACCGGGCGAAACGGCCCGCTTCCAGGTGCGCATGCCGTTCCGCTACGCGACCGCGCTCGTCGCGGTCGAACGCGGCGGCGTGATGGAAACGCACGTCGTCGAGCTGAACGGCAAGAACCCGACCGTCGACCTGAAGGTCGGCGAATCGTGGGGGCCGAACGTCTACGTGTCGGTGCTCGCGTTGCGCGGCCGGATTCGCGAAGTGCCGTGGTACTCGTTCTTCACGTGGGGCTGGAAGGCGCCGGTCGAATGGGCCCGCGCGTTCTGGCGCGAAGGCCGCTACCATGAAGCGCCGACCGCGTTCGTCGACCTGTCGAAGCCCGCGTTCCGCTATGGCCTCGGCGAGATCAAGGTCGGCACCGGCGTGCATCGTCTCGGCGTGACCGTGACGACCGACGCGACGCGCTACACGGTGCGCGGCAAGGCGCAGGCGCACGTGAAGGTCACGCTGCCGAACGGGCAGCCCGCGCCGGCCGGCACGCAGATCGCGGTCGCGGCCGTCGACGAGGCGCTGCTCGAGCTGATGCCAAACAACAGCTGGGACCTGCTCGACGCGATGCTGCAGCGACGCGCGTACGGCGTCGAGACGGCCACCGCGCAGATGGAAATCGTCGGCCGCCGCCACTTCGGCCGCAAGGCGGTGCCGGCCGGCGGCGGCGGCGGCAGCGCGCCGACGCGCGAGCTGTTCGACACGCTGCTGTTGTGGAATCCGCGCGTGACGCTCGACGCGAACGGCAGCGCAACCGTCGAAGTGCCGCTGAACGATGCGCTCACGCGCTTCCGGATCGTCGCGATCGCGGCGGTCGGCGCGGACCGCTTCGGCACCGGCAGCACGTCGATCCGCAGCACGCAGGACCTGCAGCTGATCTCCGGCCTGCCGCCGCTCGTGCGCGAAGGCGATGCGTTCCGCGCGCAGGTCACGCTGCGCAACACGACCGACCGCGCGATGCAGGTCGTCGTGACGCCGGGCGTGACGGGCCTCGACGTCGCGCCGCAAACCGTGTCGCTCGCGGCCAACGCGGCGGCCGAGGTCGCGTGGACGATCACCGTGCCCGAGCAGGCGCTCGACGCGGCCGGCGCGCTGAACTGGCGCATCGAGGCGGCCGAGCAAGGCGGCAAGCGCGCGTCCGACGCGCTGGCCGTCGCGCAGAAGGTCGTGCCCGCGCTGCCGGTCACCGTGCAGCAGGCCACGCTCACGCAGGTCGACGGCACGCTGACGCTGCCCGTGTCCGCCCCGGCCGGCGCCGTCAACAACGCGCAGGGCGCGCCGCGCGGCGGCATCGCCGTGTCGCTGCAGTCGAAGCTCGCCGACGGCCTGCCCGGCGTGCGGCGCTGGTTCGAGCGCTATCCGTACCGCTGCCTCGAACAGCAGACGTCGCGCGCGATCGGCCTGCACGACGCCGCGCAATGGCAGGCGCTGGTCGCGCGCATGCCCGTCTACCTCGACAGCGACGGACTCGCGAACTACTTCCCGCCGTCCTCCGACGATGCGCACTACGGCAGCCCGACGCTGTCGTCGTATCTGCTCGTGGTCGCCGACGAGGCCGGCCGCCTCGACCCGCGCTTCGCGCTGCCGGAAGACCTGCGCACGCAGCTCGAAGCCGGGCTCGCGCGTTTCGTCGACGGCCGCATCGAGCGCAATGCGTGGGCTCCGCGCCAGGATCGCGACCTGCGCAAGCTTGCCGCGATCGAGGCGCTGTCGCGCTACGGTGCAGCCCAGGGCCGCATGCTCGGTTCGATCGAGATCGCGCCGAACCAGTGGCCGACGTCGGCGGTGATCGACTATCACGCGATCCTCACGCGCGTGAAGGACATCCCGCAGCGCGACGCGAAACGCGCGCAGGTCGAGCAGATCCTGCGGGCGCGCCTCACGTACCAGGGCACGCAGCTCGTGTTCTCGACCGCGCGCGACGACGACCTGTGGTGGCTGATGACGAGCAACGAGACCAACGCCGCGCGTCTCGCGCTGGAATTCGCGGGCGACCCGGCGTGGAAGGACGAGATGCCGCGCGTGGCGACCGGCCTGCTCGCGCTGCAACGCCAGGGCGCATGGCAGACGACGACGTCGAACGCACTCGGCCAGCTCGCGATCGAGCGCTTCTCGCGCACCTACGAGAGCACGCCCGTGGCCGGCACGACAAAGGTCGCGCTCGGCGGCAACGAGCGCGCGATTTCGTGGTCGCAGGCACCCTCGACCGCGCCCGCCGACAGCCCCGCGTCGGCCACTCCCGCGACCCGCGCCGCCGCCGCGCGCAGCGTGCTGATGCCGTGGCCGCGCGCGGCCCAGGCGCCGGCCACGCTGTCCGTCACGCAGGACGGCACGGGCCGCCCGTGGGCGACCGTCGAAAGCCTCGCGGCCGTGCCGCTGCGCGCGCCGTTCGCGGCCGGCTACCGGATCACGAAGACCGTCACGCCCGTGTCGCCCGCCGTCAAGGGCGTGCTGACGCGCGGCGACGTCGTGCGCGTGCATCTCGACATCGACGCGCAGAGCGACATGACGTGGGTCGTCGTCAACGATCCGATCCCGTCCGGTGCGACGATCCTCGGCTCGGGCCTCGGCCGCGATTCGGAAGCCGCGACGCAGGGCGAGAAATCCCCGGACGGCGCATGGCCGGCGTTCATCGAACGCGATTTCGACGGCTACCGCGCGTATTACGACTATCTGCCGAAGGGCAAGCTCTCGGTCGAGTACACGGTGCGGCTGAACAACGTCGGCACCTTCGGGTTGCCGCCGACGCGCGTCGAGGCGTTGTACGCACCGTCCGTGTACGGCCTGTGGCCGAACCCGCCGATGACCGTGAAGCCGGCCGACGCGGGCAAGTAACGGGTACGCGATGATCGATCATGGATTGCCGCGGCCGGCGCGCTTCGCCGGCCGCGTTTTCGTCGCCGTCGTGCTGGCCGCGCCGCTCGTCGCGCACGCGCTACCTGGCTACGACGACGTGCGCCGCAACTGGCGCAGCTCCGACTGGGTGCTGCTCGCGCGTGACGGCACGCCGCTGCAGCGCACGCGCGTCGACCTCGCCGAACGGCGCGGCGACTGGGTGTCGCTCGCCGACGTGTCGCCCGCGTTCCGCGAGGCGATCGTCGTGTCCGAGGACAAGCGCTTCTACGAACACAGCGGCGTCGACTGGCGCGGGATCGCCGGTGCGGCATGGGGCAACCTGTGGAACCAGCGCACGCGCGGCGCGTCGACCGTGACGATGCAGCTCGCCGGGCTCCTCAATGACGAACCGCGCCGCTCGGGCCAGCGCTCGCTGCCGCAGAAGGCCACGCAGGCGATGAACGCGCTGCTGCTCGAACGCGGCTGGCGCAAGGACCAGATCCTCGAGGCCTACCTGAATCTCGTGCCGTTCCGCGGCGAGACGGTCGGGCTCGCCGCGCTGTCGCAGGTGCTGTTCGGCAAGGCGCCGTCCGGCCTCGACGCACGTGAAGCCGCGATCGCGGCAGCGCTGGTGCGCGCGCCCAACGCGGCGAGCGCGAAGGTCGCCGAGCGTGCGTGCCGGATCCTGCGCGACATGCACGCGGAGCAGGCCTGCGCGTCGCTCGACGGCTACGTGCAGCTCGTGATCGCGCGCCCGGCCAATGCCGTGCGTAACGACCTGACGGCGGACGGCGCCGCCCTCGCCCCGCACTTCGCGCGCCGCATCGCGGCCGAGGTCAGGCCCGCGGCCGGCGCGCAGGTGCGCACGACGCTCGATGCGCCGCTGCAGCGCTTCGCGCGCGACACGCTCACGCGCGCGCTGACCGAACTCAACGCGCCCGCGCACCGGCGCAACGTGCAGGACGGCGCAGTCGTCGTGATCGACAACGCGACCGGCGAGATTCGCGCGTGGGTCGGTTCGTCGGGCGCGTTGTCGAGCGCACGCGACGTCGACGCCGTGCTCGCGCCGCGCCAGGCCGGCTCGACGCTCAAGCCGTTCCTCTATGCGCAGGCGATCGACGAGAAGCGGCTGACGGCCGCGTCGCTGCTCGACGACGCGCCGATCAACCTCGCGGCCGGCGGCGGCCTCTACATTCCGCAGAACTACGACAAGGATTTCAAGGGCTGGGTGAGCGTGCGCAGCGCGCTCGGCGGCTCGCTAAACGTGCCGGCCGTGCGCACGCTCGTGCTCGTCACGCCGCATCGCTTCGCGCGCACGCTGACCGCGCTCGGCCTGCCGCTCGCGCAGGAAGGCGACTACTACGGCTTCAGCCTCGCGCTCGGCAGCGCGGACGTCACGCTGCTGTCGCTGACCAATGCGTATCGCGCGCTCGCGAACGGCGGCGTCGCGCGCAAGGTCGTCGACCTGCCTGCGCCGTCGCCCGCTGCCGGCGCATCGGCAGCGGGGCGTGCGGACAACGGCACGCGCGTGTTCAGCGAAGCGGCCAGCTTCGTCGTCACCGACATCCTCGCCGACAACAACGCGCGCGTGCGCACGTTCGGCTTCGACAATCCGCTCGCGACGCGCTTCTTCTCGGCGGTGAAGACCGGCACGAGCAAGGACATGCGCGACAACTGGACCGTCGGCTTCACGTCGCGCTATACGGTCGGCGTGTGGGTCGGCAATGCGGACGGCTCGCCGATGTGGGATGTATCGGGGGTCACGGGCGCGTCGCCGGTTTGGTCGGCCGTCGTCGGCTACCTGCACCGCGACCTGCCGAGCCGTGCGCCGCGTCCGCCGGCCGGCGTCGAAGCACGCCGCATTACGTTCGAGCGCGACGTCGAGCCGTCGCGCAACGAGTGGTTCGTCGCAGGCACCGCGCTCGACACGATCCGGCTCGCCGCGCCCGTCACGCCGGGCAAGGACGGCGCGCGCGCGCCGCTGACGATCGGTGCGCCGACCGACGGCACGATCTTCGCGATCGATCCGGACATTCCACCGAAGAATCAGCGGATCTGGTTCGAGCGATCTTCCGGGCATGCCGCTCGGTTCGCGTGGCGGCTCGACGACAAGGTGATCGGCCACGCCGACCGCATCGCGTGGATGCCGTGGCCCGGGCGGCATCGGCTCGAACTCGTCGACGCGCGCGGCAACGTGGCGGATGCGATCGGCTTCGAGGTGCGCGGCGCGTTCGCCAAACCGGCCGCGCGCAAGCCGTAACCGGCGCCGGCCATGCCGCACGCCGCAGGCCGCGGCGAACAAACGGGCCAGCAACCCCGCGATCGGAGACCTAGAATACGAACAGCGCGCCGAAGCGTCGGCGCGCGCCGGTTGCCCTGCCGCGCTCACTCTTCCGATCCGCCCGCGACCATGAACCTTCGCCATCCGCGCTTCCTCCGCCCCGCGCTGGGCACGCTGTGCGCCGCGGCCCTCGCGACGCTTGCCGGGTGCAACGGCGACGCCTGCTTCGGCGTCGACGTCTGCTTCAACAACGCCAACACGCAAACCGTCGCGCTGTCCGGCACGGCCGCCACGGGCTCCGCGCTCGCGAGCGCATCGGTGACGGTCAGCTGCGGGCAAGGCTCGGCGACGACGCTGACCGACGGCGGCGGCAACTACCGCGTGGCGGTCAACGCCGTGCTGCCGTGCGTGATCACCGTCGCGTCGAGCGGCACGAGCCTGCATTCGCTCGCCTACGCGGGCGGCACCTTCAACACGACGCCCGAGACCGAGCTGATGCTCGTCTATCTCGCCGCGCAGCTCGGCACGAACACGGCCGGGCTGATCGGCAATTTCCAGGGGAATGCGCACTTCCAGCAGGTGATGGGCAGCCCGAACACGGTGCAGGCCGCGCAATCGGCGGTCGTGACGAATCTGCAGCAGCGCTATGCGGTCACGCTGTCGACGCCGGCCTTCCTGACGACACCGTTCGTGGTCGGCCAACCGGGCGTCGACAGCGACCTCGCCGCGCTGGCCAAGGCCGGCGCGATCGATTCCAACGGCATGCCGGATCCGGTTGCGGTTTCGCTGCTGGCGCAGGCGGGCGCGGCGCACCCGCTGTGAGCGGCGGGCGTGCCGCTGCCGCCCCCGTCGACCCGGCTTACGCGGCTTCCCCGCTCCCGCAAGCCACGCTCGCCGCCTGCTGCTGCGTGAGGTAGCGCAGCAGCTTCGTCACCATCCACACGACGATGAACGACAGCGCGACGAAGAACACCGCGAGAGGCGTCAGCACGTGAATCGATACGAAACCGGCCAGCCCCATCATCGCGGACGACACGAGCAGCAGCGCGCACCCGAGGATCGCGCTCGTCAGCCCCGCGATATGCGGAAACAGCGAATTGCCCTTCGCCATCAGCGTCGGATACATCGCGCCCGCGCAGAAGCCCATCACGAGCACCGGCGTCGCGAGCGTCCATACGCGCAGCCCGACGGTCAGCGCCAGCACCAGCATCGCGACCGCCGCGCCCGCCATCACGCGTGCGCCGATGCGCAACCGCTGCTCGGCGCTCGGCAGCCCGCGCCCGTGAATCCGGTTCGACAGCCCGCCGAGGAAATACATCAGCCCGATCCCGAGCGCGAGATAGCCGAAGAAGGTCGGCGGCTTGTGCAGCGTGGTCTGCACCATGAACGGCCCGACGATGTTGAACACCAGCAGGATGCTGTAGCACAGCCCCTGCGCGAGGAAGCAGCTCTGGAACACCGGGCTCGCGAGCACCTTGCCCGCGTTCGCCATCAGCGTGCGCGGCTCGAGATGGACCGGCTTCGGCAAGGTCTCGCGATAGCGCCACAGCAGCGCCCACATCACCAGCGAATACACCAGCAGGAACACGAGGCACGCGCGCCAGCCGAACCATTCCTGCAGGTGCGCGCCGATCACCGGCGCGATGATCGGCGCGAGCCCCCACGCGATCGACATATAGGTGAACGCATGCATCAGCGCCTGGCCCGAGAACGAGTCGGTGATGATCGCCTTCGCGAGCAGGTTCGTGGTCGCGATCCCGAAGCCCTGCAGGCAGCGCGCCAGCACGAACGTCTCCAGGTTCGGCGCGCCGAGCGACAGCAGGCAGCCGATCGTGTAGATGACCAGCCCGAACGCGAGCACGCGCTTGCGCCCGTATGCATCCGCAACCGGACCGAAGATCAGCTGGCCGAGCGCATAAGCGGCCATGTAGCCGGAGACGCTCGACTGAATCGCCTGCGGCGTGGTCGCGAACGAACGCGCCATGTCGGGCAGCGCAGGCACGTAGATGTCGATCGCGAGCTGGCCGGCGGAGGCGAACAGGCAAATCAGGAACAACAGGAAGCGCGGGGAGTTCGATTCGCGCGCGGGAGTGAGCGAGGCGTTCATGACAACCGGGAAAGTTCGGACGGCGGCGACACGCGCCATGCTGCTCGAAGTCGAACAACCGTGCGCGGCGAAGCGCATATTGTGCCTGTTGTTGCGCAACGCGACAGGAATCCCATGGCGCGGGCGCGGTTGAATGCGGATTGCGTCAGGTCTCGAAACGCGTTACACGCCCCGCTTGCCGATCATGGCGAGCCGGTCCGGCGGCCGGCACGGCCACGGTTTTGATCCATATTTCGTTTTTTGTTTGCGGCGCCACTCGCCTGCCTGCGCGCATCCGCGGCTCGCCGCGCCCCTCCGTACTTTCCACCGATTGACACACCTCCCGGCGTTCCCCCTATACTCCTCGCAGCGCCAATAAATTGTTGAACAATACAGCATGAAAATTGACGCCTGACCGGCCACCACAAAGGATTCCAGCCGGATCTCCGAATCTGCAAATTTCCCCGAGAGCACCGCGTCATGTCGAACTATCCCGCCGCCTACCAGGTCACCAAGGGTTCCGTCCTGAACGTCGACAAAGCCTTTTATTCCGCGATCGCCCAGCGCCGGGACGCGCGCGAACGGATCGCGTCGCACGTCGTGCCGATCCGCAGCGGCTTCGCGTGGACGGTGCCGGCGGGTCACGTGTTCCGGATCGTCACGCTCGAAGGCCCGCAAGTCGCCGACTTCAACATCTGGAACCTGCACAATCCACGCGAGCGCATGTGGGCGTCGCGCACACGTCAGCTGCAAGCCGCGCACGTGACGACGTTCGACCGGCTCTGGTCGACGCTGCCGTACCTGCGGCCGCTGGTCACGATCACCGACGACACGCTCGCCGGCTATGGCGTCGACGGCGACGGCGGCCGCGTGCACGACCTGCTCGGCACGCGCTGCGACCCGTACGTGAACAAGCTGCTGACCGGCGAGGACTTTCATTTCCACTGTCATTCGAACCTCGTGCGGGCGGTCGCGCCGTACGGGCTGACCGAATTCGACGTGCACGACGTGCTCAACGTGTTCCAGTGCACCGGCCTGAACGACGACGACAAGTACTTCATGAAGGCCTGTCCCGCGCAGCCGGGCGATTACCTCGAGTTCTTCGCGGAAATCGACGTGCTGTGCGCAATGTCCACGTGTCCGGGCGGCGACCTGTCGGTGCCGATGTGGGGCCCCGACGCACGCGACCCGATCGACGTGTGCCGGCCGCTCGGCGTCGAGGTATACCGGCTCGACCCGAGCCTGCTCGAAGGCTGGTCGCAGCCGAGCGTCGCGCCCTACCGCGGCCAGCACGGGATGCAGCCGCCGCAGGCCGACTGGCAGCACGACAAGACGGCGTAACGCGGTCCGGAGCCCGTAGAATGGCGAAACGCCGCCGGCCGGCCACGCCGGCGGCGCACGACCAGGAGAGGAGCGAACGAACGGAATGGCAAGCGAAAAAGCGAGAGGACAGTCGGTCGCCGACCGGATCAGCCATCAACTGCGGGAACACATCATCAGCGGCAAGCTGCCGCCCGGCACCGCGCTGATCGAGATGGACCTCGCGGCCGAATACGACACGTCGCGCAACTCGC
This sequence comes from Burkholderia sp. BCC1985, assembly GCF_905339915.1. Lineage (NCBI taxonomy): Bacteria > Pseudomonadati > Pseudomonadota > Betaproteobacteria > Burkholderiales > Burkholderiaceae > Burkholderia > Burkholderia sp. BCC1985. The sequence goes on along the minus strand of NZ_CAJPGY010000027.1, from coordinate 70,621 downwards.
TTCGCGAAGTCCTGCATCAGCTCGGCCGCGAAGGGCTCGTCACGTTCGTGCGCCACAAGGGTGTCGTCGTGCGCACGCTGAATCGCCAGGACGTGCGCGATCTCTACGTCGCGCGCCGCACGCTCGAGCTGCATGCGCTGAACACGGCCGAACTCGCGCAGCCGGCGCTGCTCGAAAAGATGCAGGCCGCCATTCGCGCGGCCGAGCGCGAACTCGACAAGGAAAACTGGCAGGCCGTCGGCACGCACAGCCTGCGCTTTCACCAGCACATCGTCGCGCTGCAGAAGTCGGCGCTGCTCGACGAGTTCTTCCGGACCATCTCCGCACAGCTGCGGCTCGTCTTCGCCGCCGATCCCGACGAGAAACGCGTGCAAACGCCCGACTGGATCCAGCGCGAATACCAGATCTACGACCTGCTCACGCAGAACCGCCGCAGCGAAGCCGTCACCGCGCTCGCGCGCTATCTCGACGATTCCGAGCGGATGCTCGTCGAGGCAATCAAGCGCAGCCATCGCGAGGCGGCCTGACCCTGCACGCCGCGCTGCCGTTGCTTGCCTCAAGACGTGGCAAGCAACGGCAGCACGAAAAGGCACGCAACGGCCCGACCGCTCGCGCCGTCAGGCCTGCTCCGTCGGCAGCGCGTAACTGCCGTCTTCCCGATGCGTCTCGAGTCCCGTCAGCGGCGGATTGAACACGCACACGAGATGCAGGTCGCCGCGCGTCGCGCGCAGGACATGCGGATCGTTCAGGTTCAGCGCGTAGATCGTTCCGGGCGTGATCCGGTGCACGTTGCCGGTCGCCGTGTCGACGACCTCCCCCTCTCCGGCCACGCAGTAGTTGGTCTCGAAGTGGTTCTTGTAGTGCAGATGCAGTTCGGCGCCTTCGTGCACGCGCGTCTCATGAACGGAATAGCCGACGCCGTCCTGCTTGACGATCATGCGCTTGCTGTCCCAGCCCGGGCCGCGCGCATGGCGCTCGGTATTGGCGATATCGGCCGATCTCACGACGATCATAAGTACCTCTGAATAGTTGAGATGAAACATGGCAAGGTGATCCTTGCCGCCGGAAAATGCGTCATGCGGATTCGGCGGTCAGCGCACGCTCCACCGCTGCCGCGACATCGAGCAGCCGCGCGTCCTCGCCGCGATGCCCGGTGATCAGCAAGCCGACGGGCTGACGGTTGCGCAGGTCGCCGGGCACGCTGATGCTCGGCAGGTCGAGCCGGTTCGCGAATTCGGTCAGCCGGAACGCACGCGCGTTCTGTGCGAGGTATGCGGCTTCGTCGGCCAGATCGGCCACGCGCGGCGGCAGCATCGGCACCGTCGGCGTCAGCACCGCATCCGCGTCGCCGAGTTCTGCGTGGTACGCGTCGGCCAGTGCGGCCAGGTGCCGCAGCGCCGCGGCGTAGTCGTGCGCCCGCACCTGCTCGCCTGCAGCGATGCGCGGGCCGACCAGCGGATCGTAGCGGTCCGCCGCCGCGGCCAGCCGCGCACGATGCAGCATGAACGCCTCTGCCGCGATGATGCTGCCCGCGCGGGCGACCGCGCCGGCCTCGGCCACGCAATCGAGCCGCTTGCGCCGGATCCGTGCGCCGTGCGCGGACAGTCGGGACAGCCACGCGTCGAATGCGCGTCCGACGACCGGGTCGACGTCATCCGCGACGAACGCCTCGGGCACGATGAACTGCAGGTCGCGGATCGCCGCCGGTCGCCGCCGCCGCGCTTCGCGGCCGTGCAGCGCAACGTCCGCCTGCCGACACAGCCCGACCGTCGCGGCCAGCAGGCCCGGCACGTCGAAGCTCGTCGACAGAAGCCGCATGCCGTCGCTCGCATAGCGCCCACGCGACGGCTTGAATCCCGTCACGCCGCAGAATGCGGCCGGAATGCGTGCCGACCCGCTCGTATCGGAACCCAGCGACAGGTCGGCCGCACCGAGCGCCACAGACACCGCCGCGCCCGAACTCGATCCGCCGGCCACCCGCTCGCGCCGCGCATCGAGCGGCGTCGTCGGCGTCCCGTACGCACGGTTCACGCCGAGCGCGCCGTACGCGAACTCGGTCATCGCCGTCTGCGCGACCAGCACCGCGCCGGCCCGACGCAGTGCCGACACCGGCGCCGCGTCGATTCGCGCCGGCGGCTCGTCGGCCAGCACGCGCGAACCGGCATGCGTGACCCAGCCGGTGCAATCGAAGCAGGCCTTCACCGTCAGCACGGTGCCAGCCAGCGGCGCATCGATCGCGCCGGCGCGCCGCGCCGCATCCCAGGCGCGCGCATCGGCGACCGCCGCGTCGTCGCGCCGCGCGAGCCACGCGGCTTCGATGTCGCCGGGATGCGCGTCGGCATGCGCCAGACACGCACGCACCCGTTCCGCACACGCGTGCTCGTTCACGTCGCCCAGCCGGAAATCCGTCGGATCCATTCCCGCTCCCATCCGGTCATTCGTCATGCGAAGTGAACGTGCTTCAGAAAATCCTTCACACGCGCGTCCACGCTGCCGCGAATCCGGTCCGGCGGCACGTCGTACAGGATGCGCCCGTTCTCCATGAACACGATCCGGTCGGACACCTTGAACGCGAAATTCATCTCATGGGTCACGATGAGCATCGTCATCCCCTCTTTCGCCAGCGTCTCGACGACCTTCAGCACTTCGCCGACGAGCTCCGGATCGAGGGCCGACGTCGGCTCGTCGAACAGCATGATCGACGGCCGCGTCGCGAGTGCGCGCGCAATGGCGACGCGCTGCTGCTGGCCGCCCGACAGCTGATGCGGATACTTGTTCGCATGTTCGAGCATCCCGACCTTCGACAACAGCGACAGCGCCTGCAGCCGGATCGCCGCCGCATCGGCCTGCCGGTGATAGCACGGCGCCATCATCACGTTCTGCAGCGCGGTGCGATGCGGGAACAGGTTGAAGCTCTGGAACACCATGCCGATGTCGAGGATGCGCTCGTGCGACACGCGCGGCGGATGCGAACCCGACGCGCGGATGAACGGCTCGCCGTACAGGTCGATCTCGCCCGCGTTCACCGGCGCGAGGCCGTTGACGGTACGAATCAGCGACGTCTTGCCGGAGCCGGACGGCCCGATGATCGACACGACCTGCCCGGGCGCGACGTCGAGATGAATGTCCTTCAACACTTCATGGCGGCCGTAGCGCTGCTGCACGCCTTTCAGGCGCAGCGCGAATTCGGCGTTCGCCCGCGGTCTCGGCGCGACGGCCGGCGCCGACGGCGGCAGCGCAAGATCGACGTGGCCGGCCTGGGCCGGCGTACGGCGGCTGACGTCGAGGTACCGCTCGAGATAACCGAGCAGCCGGCTGAACACCGTCACGATCAGCACGTAGTAGAACGCCACGGCCAGCATCGTTTCGAACACCAGGAAATTCTGCGTGTACAGCCGCTGACCGACGAGCAGGATCTCGGCCAGCGAAATCACCGACACCAGCGACGTGAGCTTCACGATCGTGATGAACTCGTTCGCCAGCGCCGGCAGCGCAATACGGATCGCCTGCGGCATCACGATCATCCGCTGGATGCCGGTGAAGCGGATGCCCAGCGCGCGGCCCGCCTCGAGCTGCCCGCGCGGCACCGACAGGATCCCGCCGCGATGGATTTCCGCGAAATACGCGGTCTCGCTCAGCACCATCGCGATCAGGCCGGCCATGAACGGATCGGACAGCACCGCGCTCGTCGCCGGAAAGACCTGCGGCAGGTTGTAGATGAAGACCAGCAGCACGAGCAGCGGCAGGCTGCGGAAGAACCAGATGTAGAGCGCCGCCGCCCGTTTCAGCAACGGCTGGTGCGACTGTCTCGCGAGCGCCACCGGAAAGCCGAGCAACACACCGAGCAGCCACGCGGCGACGCTGAGCTCGACGACCACGACGCAGGCGCGCCAGAAATCCTGGTCCCGCAAGAGCTGAAACGCATAGTGCCAATCGAACTGCATCGAAGACTCCTCAACCGCGGATGGTGATGCGGCCGCGCGGCGCGCGGTGGTCAGGTAGTGCTGGCCGCGCGCTTACTTCGGCGCGCCGAGCGCGTTGGCGACGTCGGCAGGTGTCGGCTCCTGCAACCCGTATTTCTTCACCAGGCTGCCGTATTCGCCGCTGCGCCGCGCATCGTTCAACGCACCCTCGAGCGCACCCTGCAACCCGCTATCGCCCTTCGTCACGCCCAGGCCGATCACGATCGGATACAGCAGCGTGGTCGAACTGATGTCGACGCGCCCGTTCGTCTGCTTCGGAATCTCCTGCGCGACGGCCGCGTCCTCGATCTGGACATCGACCGCCTTCGACAGCAGCGCGGACGTCGCTTCCGGCGACGTCGGGAACTCGAGGACCGCGATCTCGGCCCGCCCGGCCGCCTTGCACGTGTCCTGCGACACCGCACGCAGCTTCGGCGTCCACGACGCGCCCTTGATCGAGCCGACCCGCTTGCCGCACAGGTCCTGCGGCGTCTTCGGCAGGAACGCGCCGCCCTTCGCGACGAGCAGCGACGCGCCCGTCTTCAGGTACGGCACGAAATCGACTTGCTTCACGCGATCGGGCGTCACGTACAGCGCGGATGCGACGACGTCGAAGCGGCGCGCCTTCATCCCGAGAATCAGGTCCGGGAAGCGCGTATCGAGAAATACCGGCTCCAGTTTCAGGTGACGTGCCAGCAGCCGCGAGAACTCGGCATCGAAACCCGCAGGCTTGCCGGCGTCCAGGTACGCGTATGGCGGATACGTGAGGTCGGAGCCCACCAGCAGCGTGCCGGGCCGCACCGTCTGCAGCGGCGCCGCCGACGCGAGCGAGCATGCGAAGGCCAGCGGCACGAGCGCGCCGCGGAGGAAATGTCGAACCGGTAAACGAGCAGACATGGCGAAGCTCCTGGGTTGTTCGGCTCTCGCGCTGAAACGTCGTAACGCCTCCCAGGGGCCGCCACACGCGGCTTCCCGGGATTTTTCACCGAAAATTGTTGAACAATTTCGGCCGATTCTGACCAGTTCAAATTGAAATCTGTATTCGGGTTTACGCGGCAAACAGCGTCGCCGGACGTGCGTCGGGCGCGCATCCGCCAACCCCGCTTCGGTGCGGGGCACGTGTTCAGGCAAACGGAGAACAGACCGGGCGGGACAACGCGCGGACGGCGGGCCGTCGAGGTGCGGCGCCATAAACGCGACGCACGCGATGGAGGATCAGGACACGGGGTTCAGCATCGGGCGCGACGGGCCCGGCTCGCGCTTGCGGCTGCGGGGATGCGCGCCGCGACGCCGACCCGAAGGCCGGGGGATTCGATCGTGCAGGCCGAGCACGCAACGTGTCGGCCCGCACGCAACTGCGACGTTTCGATCAGTACTGTGCCTGATCCGTCGGATTCCTGAACAGCTGCTTCATCTCCGGCGACAGCGGATAGTTGAGGCTCACACCCTTCGGCGGAATCGGCTGCATGAACCACTGGTCGTAGAGCTTCTCGGCCGCGCCCGAGGTCTGCAGCTTCGCGATCACGCCGTCGACCACGTGCTTGAACGCCGGATCGTCCTTGCGCATCATGCACGCGTAGTTCTCGTGGACGAGCGGCGTGCCCGCCACCGTGTACGCGCCCGGATTGCGGTCCTTCGCGATCTCGCCGTACAGCAGCGGCTCGTCCATCACGAACGCGACCGCGCGCCCGGTCGTGACGTTCATGAACGCTTCGGCATGGTCCTTCGCGCTGATGATCGTCATGTTCATCCCTTTCTCTTCGTTGAGCTTGCGCAGCAGCCGCTCGTCGGAGGTGCCGGCCGTCGTCGCGACCGTCTTGCCGGCCAGGTCCGGGAAGTCCTTCACGCCCGAATCCTTGCGCGTGCTGAAACGGATCCCGTACAAAAAGATGCTGTTCGAGAACGCAGCCTGCTTCTGGCGCTCCAGCGTGTTCGTCGTCGAGCCGCACTCGAAGTCGATCGTGCCGTTCTGCAGCAGCGGAATCCGGTTCTGCGACGTGATCGGGATTTCCTTCACCGTCAGGTTCGGTGTCTTCAACTCCGCCTTGAGCGCATCGATGATGCGCGCCGCGATGTCGCGCGAGTAACCGATGTTCTTCTGCTGGTTGTCCGAATACGAGAACGGCACCGACGATTCGCGGATGCCGAGCGACACGACGCCCGTGTCCTTGATCTTCTTCAGCGTGCCGGTGAGCGCCTGCGCGTGAGCGGCGCCCGCCAGCGCGCAGGACAACGCGACAGCCAGCCAACGGAAGCGGTGATCCATGCTTTTCTCCTGACGAAACCGTGATCGAATCGCGATCCTACGCCCGAAAAATTCGCACCGCATCGGGGAAAGCGTCAAGCGCCTCCGTCACGGCCACACCGCGCGCAATCGTTTCCGTGCCGCGCAAAAGCGCCCGCGCCGCATGTTTCGCCGGGTCGACCGCCTGCAATCTTGCACCTCATGAACAGATCACCCGTTCCAAACGCGCGTTCATGCTGCAACCCAGCAACGCAATCGTTTGCGCGTCGCATCTTTTTCACACAAAACATATTCAAGAAGCCGCCTCATCAGCCGTTACCCAATGCATGGCGTGTCGCAGTAACCCCGCGCGCGCCCGACAAAAATCAAGGTCCGGCTTAGGCCAGACCAGGCACCACCGCCGGCACGACGGTTATCTCCGAGGATCGACTTTCAACATGAAAGCCAAACGTTTCAATTTCGCGCTGGCCCGTTCGGCCCATGCGCGCATGCTCGCCGGCATGCTGTCCGCCGCCGCCCTGCTCCCGATCGCCGGCTGCGGCGGAGGCGGCGGCGACGGCAGCAACCCGTCGCCGACCAACACGGCACCGGCCCCGACCCCGGCCCCCGCGCCCGCTCCGACGACCCCGCCCACCAATTCCGGCAGCAACGCGTGTACGTCGCAGCAGGCCGCCACGCAAATGGCCGCCCAGACCACGCCCGACGAGCCGCCGGTCGATCACCTGATCGTCAGGCTGAAGACGCTGACGGCCACGAACGCAAGAGCGGCCATCGACGACGGCACGCGGCTCGACGCGGTGATCCAGCGTTCGATGACACGCTGGACGGCGCCGACGGCAACCGGCGCCGCGCGTGCGTATGCGGCCGCGCCGACGCCGCTGAACGTGCAGGTCGAGCGGACGGCCTCGAACGGCGCGGCCGTGCTGTCGCTCGGCCAGCGCGTCGCGGCCGCCGACGCGGCGGCGCTCGCGGAGGCCTTCGGCGCCGATGCCGACGTCGACTACGCTGAACCGGATCATCCGATGAAGGTCCGCGACACGCCGAGCGACCCGAGCTACGGCCAGCAGTGGTATCTGTCCGACCCGACCGCCGGCGCCGATCTGCCGCCTGCGTGGAACCAGACCAAAGGCTCGCCGACCGTCGTGACGGCCGTGCTCGACACCGGCTATCGGCCGCACCCCGACCTCGTCGGCAACCTGCTGCCAGGCTACAGCTTCATCACCAGCGTCAACACCAGCAACAACGGCCTGTCGCGCGGCCCCGACGCGAGCGACCCGGGCGACTGGGTCACGCAGCAGGAACTCGACAACGCGAGCGGCCCGTACTACCACTGCGAAAGCGAACCGAACACCAGCAGCTGGCACGGCACGCGCGTGATGGGCGTGATCGGCGCGACCGCCAACAACGGCATCGGCATCGCCGGCGTATCGTGGCTCGGCAAGATTCTGCCGGTGCGCGTGCTCGGCAAATGCGGCGGCGTGACGAGCGACATTGCCGACGCGATGCGCTGGGCGGCCGGCATTCCCGTCACCGGGGTGCCGAACAACCCGACGCCGGCGAAAATCATCAACCTCAGCCTCGGCGGCGTCGGCGCCTGCAGCAAGACGTTCCAGCAGGCGATCGACGACGTGAACGCGAAGGGCGTAACGGTCGTCGTCGCCGCCGGCAACGACGGTCTGTCGACCGGCCTCGACCAGCCCGCGAACTGCAGCGGCGTGATCAGCGTCGGTGCCAACGATGCAGCCGGCCGCCGCGCCTCGTTCAGCAACTTCGGCACCAACATCACGCTCAGCGCACCGGGCGTCAACATCCTGTCGACGGCCAACAGCGGCACGACGACGCCGGACGGCGACACCTATGGCCTGGCGAGCGGCACGAGCCTCGCGACGCCGCAGGTGACGGGCGTCGCCGCGCTGATGCTCGCGGTGAACGGCAACCTCACGCCCACGCAGATCCAGCAGAAGCTGAAAAGCGGCACGCACACGGCGAAGCTGGCGGCCAGTACGCCGTGCACCGCGTTGCCGGCAGGCTCGGGCATTCTCGATGCGGGAACCGCGGTCGCGTCAGCCACGCAGTAAGCGGCCCGTTCTCGACGCATGCAGTCGCGCGCGGCTGCATGCGTTTTCTGCCGTGCGGCGGCCCGACTGTCCGGCATCGCGCCGATAACATTTCGCAAGCATCTTCCGACAAAAGGGTTGACGCTTCGCACAACGAGCCTTTACTATCGCCCCCGTCTGAATTACATGGAGTGTTCTGTGAACACCGATGCGAGTTGTAGTTGGTCCTCGACCAACTTGACTGCTGCCTGAGGAAACCGCGCAGAGCCTCGTCTTCTGCCGCATCCCGGGAAGCAGGATGCGGCGTCCTTCCGGCCTGACCGGCCAGAATCCCCCGCCGAATTTTTTCGATATCGCCGAATGTCCGCGCTGCGCAACCCTGCGTTGCAGCGTGCGTACGTTCGTGCTGCGCGCAGCGCAAGCTGCGTGCGTGTTCCGTTCGCGTGCCGTCCGGCCGCGCGCCCTCGTGCGTGCGCGGCTGCCGATCGCCCGTGCCGCCTACTCGCAACCGACAGGAGTGCAGATGAACTCGGACGACAGTAGTCGATTACCGCTCGCCGGTGCGACGCCGCGCATCGATCCTTCGGCCGCACTCCGCGCGCCGGCGAGCGTTCCCCCCTTCACCGATCCACAGCCGATCGCGCCTGACGCGACGCGGCGGGGAGCGCTCGTGCGTCGCTGACGTCACGGTCGCTCCCCGCCCGCCGCCTCGTGCGCAAGGAGCGACTCATGACACGACACAACACTTCGCAAACATCGCAAAAGAAACAGCGCGGCTTCATCAACGCCGGCCCCGGTCAGCAGAACGAACCGCGCAACATGCGCGCCGCGCTGGAAGCGGCCCGCCCGCTCGAAGAAACCTTCAAGTCGCTGCGCACCAGCACGCGCGGCCTCACCTACGACCAGGCCGCCGATCGCCTGCAGCACAACGGTCCGAACGAGATCGCGCACGACAAGCCGCCGCACTGGACGCGCCAGCTGCTGCACGCGTTCCACAATCCGTTCGTCTACGTGCTGCTGGTGCTGGCCACCATCAGCTTCTGCACCGACGTCTACTTCGCGGCGCCCGGCGATCGCGACTTCGTCGGGATGACGATCCTGCTGACGATGGTCACGATCAGCGCGCTGCTGCGCTTCGTGCAGGAATTCCGGTCGCTGCGCGCGGCCGAAAAGCTCAAGGCGATGGTCCGCACGACGGCGACCGTGCAGCGCGCGGTGACCGACGTGTCCGAGCCCGCGCGCCGCGAGGTGCCGATGCGTGAAGTGGTGGTCGGCGACATCGTGCACCTGTCGGCCGGCGACATGATCCCCGCCGACGTGCGCCTGCTCGCGTCGCGCGACCTGTTCATCAGCCAGGCCGTGCTGACCGGCGAAGCGCTGCCGGTCGAGAAATACGACACGCTCGGCGCGGTCGCCGGCAAGTCGGCCGGCGCAGGCTCGACGGGCTCGTCCGCCGCCGCGAACGATGCGTCCAAGTCGCTGCTCGATCTCGAGAACGTGTGCTTCATGGGCACGAACGTGGTGAGCGGCACCGCGACGGCCGTGGTCGTCGCGACCGGCGAAGACACCTACTTCGGTTCGCTCGCACGCAACGTCGTGAGCCACAAGCGCATCGAGACCAGCTTCGATCGCGGCGTCGCGAGCGTGAGCTGGCTGCTGATCAGGTTCATGTTCGTGATGGTGCCGATCGTGTTCATGATCAACGGCCTGACCAAGGGTGACTGGCTGAGCGCACTCACGTTCGCGCTCGCGGTGGCCGTCGGCCTCACGCCCGAGATGCTGCCGATGATCGTCAGCGCGAACCTCGCGCGCGGCGCGATCGCGATGGCGCGTCGCAAGGTCGTCGTGAAGCGGCTGAACTCGGTGCAGAACTTCGGCGCGATGGACGTGCTGTGCACCGACAAGACCGGCACGCTCACGCAGGACAAGATCATCCTCGAGCACCATCTCGACCTGTCCGGCCACAAGAACGAGGACATCCTGCGGCTCGGCTGGCTGAACAGCTTTCATCAGAGCGGCCAGAAGAACCTGATCGACATCGCGGTGGTCGCGCGCGCCGACGAGATCGGCGAGCGCGTGAAGCCGCACGGCTACAAGAAGATCGACGAGCTGCCGTTCGACTTCGTGCGGCGCCGCCTGTCGGTCGTGGTCGAGGACACGCACGGCACGCACCAGCTGATCTGCAAGGGCGCGGTCGAGGAAATGCTCGCGGTGTCGACCCACGTGCAGGACGAGGACGGCGTACGTCCGCTCGATTTCGTCGCACGCAAGCGGCTGCTCGAACAGGCGAACGCGTACAACGAGGACGGCTTCCGCGTGCTGGTGCTCGCGACGCGCACGATCCCGCGCGGCGACGAACGCGAACAATACCGCACCGCCGACGAGCGCGATCTCGTCGTGCGCGGCTTCCTGACCTTCCTCGATCCGCCGAAGGAATCGGCCGCGCCGGCGCTCGCCGCGCTGCGCGAGAACGGCGTGTCGGTGAAGGTGCTGACGGGCGACAACCCGACCGTCACGATGAAGGTCTGCCGCCAGGTCGGCCTCGAACCGGGCAAGCCGATGCTCGGCGCCGAAATCGAGGCACTCGACGACGCGACGCTCGCCGAGGTCGTCGAACGCACGACGGTGTTCGCGAAGCTCACGCCGCTGCAGAAGGCGCGCATCGTGAAGGCGCTGCAGGCGAACGGCCACACGGTCGGCTTCCTCGGCGACGGCATCAACGACGCACCGGCGCTGCGCGACGCCGACGTCGGCATCTCGGTCGACAGCGGCGCCGACATCGCGAAGGAAACGGCCGACATCATCCTGCTCGAAAAGAGCCTGATGGTGCTCGAGGAAGGCGTGATCAAGGGCCGCGAGACGTTCGGCAACATCCTGAAGTACCTGAACATGACCGCCAGCTCGAACTTCGGCAACGTGTTCTCGGTGCTCGTCGCCAGCGCGTTCCTGCCGTGGGAGCCGATGCTCGCGACCCAGCTGCTCGTGCTGAACCTGATCTACGACACGTCGCAGATGCTGCTGCCGTGGGACAAGATGGATCCCGAGTTCCTGAAGAAGCCGCGCAAGTGGGAAGCCGGCAACATCGGCCGCTTCATGCTGTGGGTCGGGCCGACGTCGTCGGTGTTCGACATCACGACCTACGTGCTGATGTGGACCGTGTTCGGCGCGGGCGCGATGTATCACCTGCACGGCGGTTCGGGCGGCCAGATCGTGATGAACTCGGGCTGGTTCATCGAGAGTCTCGTGTCGCAGACGCTCGTCGTGCACCTGCTGCGCACGCAGAAGATCCCGTTCCTGCAGAGCACGGCCGCGCTGCCGGTGCTGCTGTCGACGTTCACCGCGATCGCGATCGGCTGCTGGCTGCCGTTCTCGCCGTTCGCGGATTCGCTCGGCTTCATGCACCTGCCGGGCACCTACTGGCTGTGGCTCGCGGCGACGATGGTCGGCTACATCCTGCTCGCGCAGATCGTCAAGACGATCTATGTGCGTCGCTACAAGCAGTGGTTCTGATCGCCTCCGAAACGACAGCGTGCCGGCCCGCGCGGGCCGGCCGCCCACGACGCAACAACGGTGACTTCATGAAAAGAATGCTTTCGCTCGCGGCCGCGAGCACCCTGCTCGCGCCGTTGTACGCGTACGCGGCCCATCCGCTCGTCAGCGACGACACGGGTACGCAGGGCAACGCGAACTGGCAGTTCGAGTTCAACGGCGAGCAAACCTCGAAACAGGACGAAAACGGCCGCCATCAATTGTGGAACGCGACGCTCACGCGCGGGTTCGGCGAGCACGTCGATCTCTACGTGAACGCGCCTTACACGCATCTGCAAACGCGCACCGACGAACACGGCGCAGGCATCGGCGATGTCGAGATCGGCATGAAGTGGCGCTTCGTCGAACGCGGGCCGCTGTCGCTTGCGCTGAAACCGCAGGTGACGATGCCGACCGGCAACGACGATCGCGGGCTCGGCGCGGGCCGCGTCGGCACCGGCGCCACGCTGCTCGCGCAAGCCGACGTCGCGCGCTTCTCGCTGCTCGCGAATGCGGGCCTCGCGTACCAGCCGAACCGCCAGGGCGACCTGCGCTCGGTCTGGGCCGTGTCGGCCGCGGCGCTCTACAAGGCGACCGACAAGGTGCAGCTCGTGGCCGACATCGGCCTGTCGCGCAACACCGAGAGCACGGCCGGCGCGAATCCGGCGTTCGTGATCGCGGGCGCGATCTACTCGCCGAAGCCCTGGCTCGATCTCGACGTCGGCTACCGGCATGGGCTGAACGACCAGACCTACCGTCATTCCGTCATGGGTGGGGTGACGGCGCGGTGGTGATGTTGCATGTCGAACCGCAATATGACGGGTCGCCTTCGGGCGACCCGTTTTTTCATCCGCGGTCGTTCCCACCGAACAGTTGCTCGCACACGGCGCGCCCCTCTTCGGTCAAGGCGGCGCTGCCGGTGCCGTCGTCGTTCAACGTCGTCGCGCTCAGGCCGGCGGCGTCGAGTTGCGTCAGCACGCGGCGCAGCGTGCTCATCGGCAATTGCGTGCGCTTCGCGATCTTCGGCAGCGACCACGTTTTGCCGGACGGATCGGTCGCGGCTTCATGCAGCGTCGCGAGCGTCGCAACGAGTGCGGGATCGAGCGGGGAGTCGTCGGGTTCTGAAGTCATCGGGTCGGGTTCGTGAGCCGGCGCCGGGCCGGCATTCGGGCGGAAGGCGATCGCGGACACTATACGCCCGGTCATGCGCCCTTGATCGCGGCGCGCATGAACGACACGAAACGCGTGGTCACGGGATCGTCGCGGCCGGACAGCCACGCGAGCCCGACGCGCCATTTCGCGTCCCTGCCGGCGAGCGGCAACACGGTCGCGTCGCGCAGCAGGTACTGCGCGTGCGACGGAATGAACGCGACGCCGACCCCGGCCGCGACCGACGTGAGCACCGATTGCACGTCCTCCGCCTGCTGCGTGACCTGCGGCACGAAGTGCCGCCCGACGCACCACCGGTCGATCTGCGCGGCGAGCCCGGGACCGCGTGCGCGCTGCAGCGCGATGAAGCCGATCTCGTTGAGCTCGTCGAGATCGGCCGGCACCCGCTTGAAGCCGAGGTGCGGCGGCACCGCGAGCGCGAGCGCCTCGTCGATCACCTTGAACGACGACAACCCTTCATCCGACGGCAAACGCAGGAACCCGGCGTCGAGCTTGCCCGCGCGCAACCGGCGGGTTTGCTCGGACGACGACAGGTCGCTCAGCGTGACCGCGACACCCGGATTGCGGCGCCGGAATTCCGCGACGAGTTTCGGCACGAGCGTCAGCACGGACAGGCAGATGCCGAGCCGCAGATGGCCGCGCTGCCCGCTGGTCGCCTCCCGTGCACGCGCGAGGATTTCGTCGGCATCGCGCACGAGCGCCTGTGCGTCGGGCAGGAAGCGTTCACCGAACGGCGTCAGCTCCGCGCCATGCCTGCCGCGTTCGAACAGCTTGCCGCCGAGGATCGCCTCGAGCGCGCCGATCTGCTTGCTAAGCGCCGGCTGGCTCATGTGCAGCGTGTCGGCCGCGCGGCTGAAATGGCTGAGCTCGGTGACCGTCAGGAAGGTTCGGAGCAGTTTCAATTCCATTCTTTTAACGAATCGTAGCGATCGAAACATTCATTTTACTGATCGAACGGCGTGACGTTCAATACGGGCATGCCCTTCGCGGAATTCACTGTCATGCCTGTTGATCATCTAGCCGAGTGCCTGACCGATATGTCGTGCGATACGGTCGTCGCCGACACGGGCGGTGTCGAGCCCGACACGCCGATGCCCGAGCGTCGTACCGCACGCTCTGACGGACGCGGCCGCCGCTTCCGCTTCGGCGATGCGCTGGACGACACGCCGCCGCGTGTCGTCACCGGTTCGATCGCGATCAGCTTCGCGGTCGTGTCGCGGCGGAACTGGCCGCGCTGATTCGACGCAGCGGGCGCCTTTCGCCCGCCGCACGCGTTCGGCGCTTCGCAAAAGCCTCGGCATTCCGCCCGGATCGCACACGATTGCGCGCACATCCATCGTCATCGCCACACAATCGACCTTATAATTTCCCGCACCCGCTGACCGTCCACGCATTTCGCGCCGCCGCAACGCGCGCGAAAAGGAGACTCTCGCTTGACCGGACTCATCGCGCGCCTGCCTCGCGCCCGGACCACCCTGCTCATCGCCCTCTCGTTCCTGACACTTGCGTTCGCAACGAACGCGTCGGCGCAGCGTGCGCAGCCGCATCGCACGGCGACGCCCCATGCGCATGCGAAAGTCGTCAAGAAACAACCCGCCAACCGCAAGCACAAGGCCATCAAGCACCGCCGCCCGCGCGTGACGCATCATGCAGTCAAGCGTCACGCGGCGCCCGCACCGCAGCACCGGCGCGCGAAACGCACGAACGCGGTTCGCCCGCGCCCCGCCGCGCAGCCGCGCCTGCTCGCGAGCTGCGGCTACAACCCGCGCGCGGTGAGCTCGCTACATTCGCGCGCGGCCTACGTGCTCGACGTCGACTCGGGCACGCCGCTGCTCGCCCGCAACGCACGCACGGTGCGACCGATCGCGTCGATCTCGAAGCTGATGACCGCCGTCGTCGCACGCGACGCGGACCGGCCGATGAACGGCGTGCTGCGCGTCACCTCTCGCGATCGCGACACGATCAAGTTCACCGGTTCGCGGCTGCCGATCGGCGCCGAACTGTCGCGCCGCCAGATGTTCCATATCGCGCTGATGTCGTCGGAAAATCGCGCGGCCGCCGCGCTGAGCCGCGACTATCCGGGCGGCCGTGCCGCGTTCGTGAAGGCGATGAACCGCGAGGCGCGCCGGCTCGGGATGCGCGATACGCATTTCCGCGAACCGACCGGCCTGTCGCCGCACAACGTATCGACCGCCGAGGATCTCGCGCGGCTCGTCGGCGCGGCCGCGCAGGATCCGCTGATCCGCTATTTCTCGACGGACACGTCGACTACCGTGCAGGCCGGCGACGGCGAGCTGCTGTACGTGAACTCCGATCCGCTCGTGCGTGACGGCCGCCTGCCGATCCGGCTGCAGAAAACCGGCTTCATCAACGAATCGGGGCACGGCGTCGTGATGCGCATGCGCGTGAAGGGCCGCCGCGAAACGGTCGTGCTGCTCGGCGCGCCGACCCGCGCCGGCGTGTCGAGCGATGCGCTGAAGATCCATCGCTGGCTGACCTGCTCGATCCGGTAAACGCGACGCGCGCGGCCGACACATTCATCCACGAAGGAGCGATGCGATGCAGGACGAATACCGTTTCAACGCGTTCGGACGCCTGCTCGCCGTCGTGCGGACGAACGGCCGCTGGGCGGTGTTTGATCTCGGCACCGAAGGCAAGCGGCGACCGGCCAACCTGCACGTTCCGCCCGCGCTCGCCGCGGACGAACTCGCGCAATATCTCGGCGACCTGCTGCACGAAAATGCGTCGCCGAAGTACAACGACGTCGTGCCGGTTCCGTTGCCGCGCCGCGCATAGCGTCCGGCCGCACACTGCCCACAGTCCGACAATCGGCGGTTGCCGAGCCGCCGCCCGCTGTTCCTCTCCCGGCCTCGCCGACGCATCGTGCGTCGGTGCGCGGTGCATCGCGAACGCCCGCCAAACTAGACAGTTACACTTGCAAGTTTAACTGTCGTGTTCTATGATCCGCCGCATGACTCCGCCACGCACACCCCGCATTTCCGCCGACACCGTCGCCGCCGACTTGACCCTCGCGGTCGGCCAGCTGATTCGACGGCTGCGCGCCGAGATCGAGTCCGAAGGGCTCGGCATGTCGCAGACGAGTGCGCTCGCGCGGCTCGAACGACAGGGCCCCCTGACGACCGCCGATCTCGCGCGCGCCGAGGCGATGAAGCCGCAGTCAATGAAGGCGATTCTCGCGAGTCTCGAGGAAGACGGGCTCGTCGAACGCGAGCCGCATCCGACCGACGGCCGCCAGATCCTGTTCCTGCTGACCGCGGCCGGCCTGGCGGCACGGCGCAAGCGCGACACCGCGAAGCACAAGTGGCTCGGCGCCGCGATCGAGAAGCTCGATGCCGAAGACCTCCGCACACTCGCCGCCGCGATTCCGCTGATCCGGCGCATCGGCGAGCAGTGACCCCGCGTGCGTGCCGTGCGGCATCCGTGCGGCACGTGTCCCTTCTCCCTATGCATGGAGCATCCGCATCATGAGCACAACCCGTCTCGACACGCATACGGCACTCGTCGTCATCGACCTGCAAAAGGGCATCGTCGCGCTGCCCACCGCCCACCCGGTCGCACCGGTGATCGAGCGCACGCGCGAACTGCTCGATGCCTTCCGCAGCCGCGGCCTGCCGGTCGTGCTCGTCAACGTCGCCGGCGGCGCACCGGGCCGGACGCAACTGCCGCCGCGCAAGGATCCGTTCCCGGCCGACTGGGCCGAGCTCCTGCCCGAACTGAACCGCCAGCCGGGCGACCACGTCGTGACGAAGAAAACCTGGGGCGCGTTCACGGGCACCGATCTCGACGCGCACCTGAAAACGGCCGGCGTCACGCAGATCGTGCTGGCCGGCATCGCGACGAGCATCGGCGTCGAATCGACGGCCCGCCAGGCGCACGAACTCGGCTACAACGTGACGCTCGCGGTCGACGCGATGACCGACCTCAACGCGGACGCGCACACGAACAGCGTCGAACGGCTGTTCCCGCGGCTCGGCGAGACGGGCTCGACGCACGAGATCGTCGCGCTGCTCGACCGCCGCGGCGCGTGAGCGACCAACGCGCGCGGCCGGCGCCGGGCCGTGCGGCCGGACGGCTCGGTCCGTCGATCTGGAAAGTCAGCGCGGTCGCGACGCTCGGCTCGCTGCTGTCGCAACTCGACGCGACGATCGTCAACGTCTCGCTGTCGAGCCTCGCGACCGACCTGCACGCGAGCCTGTCGACGATCCAGTGGGTGACGAGCGGCTACCTGCTCGCGCTCACGCTGGTGTTGCCGCTGAACGGCTGGCTGGTCGATCGCATCGGCGCGAAGGCGCTGTACCTGTGGTGTTTCTCAGCGTTCACGCTGACGTCGGCGCTGTGCGGGCTCGCGTGGTCCGCGCCGTCGCTGATCGCGTTCCGCGTGCTGCAAGGCGTCAGCGGCGGGCTGCTCGCGCCGATGGCGCAGATGATGATCGCGCGCGTGGCCGGCCAGCAGATGGCGCGCGTGATCGGCTATGCGGCGGTACCCGTGCTGATCGCACCGATCCTGGGGCCGGTCGTCGCCGGTACGATCCTGCAGTACGCGTCGTGGCGCTGGCTGTTTCTCGTGAACCTGCCGGTCGGCGCGCTGGCGCTGGCACTGGCCGTGTGGTTCCTGCCCGGCGACCGCGAGGAAACGCAGCAGCGCGAACTCGACTGGGTCGGCCTCGCGCTGCTGTCGCCGGCGCTCGTGCTGTTCCTGTATGGCGCGGAGCGCATCGACGCGGTACCCGGCATCGCCGCGATCGCGGGTTCGGTGCTGCTGCTCGTCGCGTTCCTGCGCGTCCAGCTGCGCAAAGGCGAGCGGGCGCTGATCGACCTCGCGCTGTTTCGCTCGCGCGTGTTCGGCGCGGCGGCGGCCACGCAGTTTCTGTCGAACGGCGCGATCTACGCGGGCCAGATGCTGATTCCGGTGTTCCTGATCGAGGCGTGCGGCCGCTCGCCCGGCGAGATGGGCTGGCTGCTGGCGCCGCTCGGGCTCGGCATGCTCGTCACCTATCCGTCGATGGGCGCGCTGACCAGCCGGTTCGGCGTGCGCCGGCTGGCCGCCGCCGGCGCGCTGCTCGCGCTCGCCGCGACGCTGCCGTTCGTGTATCTCGCGCTGGCCGGCTACGATCCCGCCGTGCTGGTGCCCGCGCTGTTTCTGCGCGGGATGGGCCAGAGCGCGATCGGCGCGCCGTCGATTTCCGCCGCGTATGCGTCGGTCGAGCGGCACAACCTGCCGATGGCGACGACGTCGCTCAATATCGTCCAGCGCCTCGGCGGCCCGACCTTCACGACGATGTGCACGCTGTTTCTCGCGTGGCGGCTGCAGGCCGAATCCGCGTCGACGGGCGGCACGCACGGGGTCGCCTACGCGTGGACGTTCGGCCTGCTTTGCGCGCTGCATGCGGCGAGCTTCGCGACGACGCTGCGGCTGCCGCGATGGTCGAGTGGCGCGGGCGGACGGCCCGTCAGGGCCGCGCGGGACGGTTCGCGCTGAGTGTCGGGGCTGCGCCGTGCGCGCAGCGCCGCTGCTACAGCCACATCGGCACGATCGACGCCGCGAGCAGGATCCCCAAGCCCGCATTCACGCAACGCCACTGCTGCTCCGTGCGCAGCACGCGCGCGAACAGCAGCCCGGCACAACACCAGAGCGACAGCGACGCCATCGCCGCCACGCCGAACGCCAGCCCGAGCAACGCGCCGAGCCGCACGGGGCCGGACGCGAGCGCGGCGAACGACGCGGCCGCGCCGAGCGTCATCGCCCAGCCCTTCGGGTTGTGCCACAGCATCCATACGCCGCTGACGAATCCTTGCGGCCGCTGCACGGCCGCGTCGACACCGGGCTTGCCGCCGCGCGCGATGCGCGTGGCCAGCCACAGCAGATACAGCGAGCCGAGCACCTTCATCCCGAGCTGCAGCGCGGGCAGGGCCAACAACACGCTGCCGAGCCCGGCCGCGGCGGCGGCGGCCATCGATGCCAGGCCGGCCGCGATGCCCGTCATCATCGGCAGCGAACGCCGATAGCCGAAATGCGCGCCCGATGCGGTTGCGAGGGTCGTCGCGCCACCCGGTGTCACCGTGGACACGATCACGAACAACAGCAGCGGCAAATAGTCTTGAAGCGGCACACGGGCTCCCGGTTCGGGTCGTCGAAGCTCCGTTTTACCCGCGCTCCGTGCATTACGACAGCGAAAGCTTTTTATGCCAGTCATTAGCATTCATAATGCGAACCATGACACGCAACCTCGACATCGCCCTGCTTCGCGCCTTCGTCACGGTCGCCGATCACGGCAGCATGACGGCGGCGAGCCGCGCGCTGCACCTGACGCAAGGCGCGGTCAGCCAGCAGGTCGCGCGGCTCGAAACGCTGTCCGGCCCGCTGTTCGTGCGCGAGCATCGCAACATGCTGCTCACGGCGGACGGCGAGCGTCTGCTCGCGCAGGCGCGCCGGCTGCTCGCCGCGCACGACGCACTGCTGACCGAGCTGACGGCCGGTGCGATGGAAGGCGCTGTGCGCATCGGCGCGCCGCAGGACCTCGTCGGCAGCTGTCTCGCGCCGATCCTGAAAGGCTATGCGCACGCGCACCCGCAAGTCGCGCTGTCGCTCGTGTGCGCGGCATCGCCCGCACTGCGCAAGGCGCTCAGGCAAGGCGAGATCGATGTCGCGCTGATCGAGGCGCCGGTCGGGCCGTCGCGCGGCGAATGCATCGCCGTCGACCGTCTGGTCTGGGTCGGCGCGAAAGGCGGCAGCGCCCATCTGCAGACGCCGCTGCCCGTGTCGATGGTCGACCAGACCTGCGCGTTCCGCCCGACCGTGCTCGACGCGCTACGGGCCTGCGATCGCGCGTGGCGCACCGTGTTCGAGAACGGCAGCATCGACGCGACGGCCGCGACCGTGCGCTCCGATCTCGCGGTGACCGTCTGGCTCGCGTCCACCGTGCCGGCCGATCTCGACATCCTGCCGGCCGACAGCGGCCTGCCCGCCCTGCCGAACTTCGCGATCAACCTGCATCTGCCGCGCGGCCAGCACGCGCCGGCCGCGGCGGAACTGGCCCGCCATTTGCGCAACGGCTTCGCGCGCGTGCGCGCAGCCGCTTAGCGGTGAAGCTTCCCGCGTTCCACTTCCCGCGTTCCGCCTCCCGCCTCCCGCGTTCCCCCAGCTTTCCGCTTTCCGCTTTCCGCTTTCCGCTTTCCGCCTTCCAATTTCCGCTACGTGCCCCCCGGCTCCTGCTGCGCCGGCGTCACGCCCGCCGCTTCCAGCGCCTGGTGCAGTGTCGGGAAAATGCACGACGCGCCGACGATCTCCGTGATCCGGTGGCGCTCCATATCGGCGTGCAGGTAGCGGTTCACGCGCCCGAACAGCACACCGATCCGGCGCGCGTGCAGCGCCTTGACGAGATCGGTGAGCGTCCGCGCGGCCGAGTAATCGAGATCGGTGATCGCGCCCGCGTCGACGATGAACCAGCGCAGCGGTACCGGCGACGCGTCGACGAGTTCGGTCACTTCGGCGGCGAACCGATGGTCGTTCGCGAAAAACAGGTCGGAGCCGAACCGGTAGACGATCAGCCCCGGCGCCGTCATCGCGCCCGGCCGGGCCGGCACCGGCAGCCACCGCCCGTTGCCGTCGGCGGCTTCGAGCACCATCGTGTGTGGCTGATAGCTGTGGCGCACGTGCCGCATCAGCGACAGCGCGACGGCCAACAGGATCCCGTGCTCGACACCGACCGTCACGACGGCCGCGGCGGTGACGAGCGCGAGCGTGAATTCGCCGGGGCTTTCCCTGCGGATCGCCGCGAGGCTGCGCACGTTGATCAGCCCGAGCGCGATCGTGAACACGATGCCGGCCAGCACCGCATGCGGCAGGTACTGCAGATACGCACTCAGGAACAGCAGCACCGCCGCGACGACCGCTGCGAACGCCAGATGCCCGATCTGGCTGCGCACGCCCGCGCCGTCGGCCATCGCGGTCTGCGTCGGGCTGCCGTTGACGACGAACGCGCCGCCCACCGCCGCCGCCGCGTTCGCGGCCGCGAGCCCGAGGATGTCGGCGTTGGTGTCGACGTCCTCGCCGTACTGCTGCGCGAACACGCGGGCCGCCGCCGCGCTCTGCGCGATGATCATCACGAAGCACGACGCGGCGACCGGCACGAGATCGAGGAACTGCTGCCACGTGACGGACGGCCAGCGCAGCGGCGGCAAGCCGCCCGCGACGGGCCCGAGCACGGCGATGCCTTGCGCGGCGAAGCCGAAGCAGTCGCTCGCGGCGATGCTGCCCGCCACCGCGATCATCGGCATCGGCACGCGCGGCAGAAAGCGCTTGCACGCGAGAATCGCGACGACGACGAGCGCCGCGAGCGCGAGCGTCGGCCGATGCGCGTGGATCGCATGCGTGACGACGTAGTCGAGCTGGGCGACGCTGCGCGATGCCGGATACGGCACGGACAAGCCGAGCATGTCGCCGAGCATCGCGATCGACACTTGCACGCCGACGCCGGCCAGGAAGCCGACCAGCACCGTGCGCGACAGGAAATCGGCGAGAAAGCCGAGCTTGAAGATGCGCGCGAGCAGCAGCATCGCGGCGGTCAGCAGCGCGACCATGCCGGCCAGCGCGACGTACTCGGCGCTGCCCGGCGGCGCCATCGACGACAGGCGGCTCGCGAAAATGGTCGCGGTCGCGGAGTCGGCGGCGACCACCAGATGGCGCGACGCGCCGAGGCACGCGAACGCGATCAGCGGCAGGAACACGGTATAGAGGCCCGTCACGGCCGGCATGCCGGCGATGCGCGCATAGCCGAGCACCTGCGGGATATCCATCGACGCGAGCGAGATGCCCGCGAACACGTCGCGGATGGCCGACGCGCGCCGAATCGGCAGAATGCCCTTCAGCAGCCGCACGCGTGACGGCTGGCTTTCGTTGGAATCTTGCATGCGTGAAATGCGTGGTTGACCGGAACGACGTGGAAGCGGAGTTCGCGAAGCCGTTCGCGCATCGTGCCCCGAGCGGGCGATGCGTGGCAAGTGCACAGTATGTTGCGCCACGTGAGCACACGGACTCGACGACACAAGGCCACAAGGAAAATCCGCGCAACGGCGAGAATGTTGAGGAGCCCTGCGTCACGCATTCGCGACATCCGGCCGGAACCCGATGGCACAATCACGGTCCCTTTCATGTGCCCTTCACCGGGCGCGCGCCGCGTCGCGGTACAGATTCAACGCACGAGAAGGCCCCTGTCCACCCTTATGACCCTGAACGAATCCTGGTTTGCGCCGCTCGTCGGCATCCTCATCCTGCTCGCCGCCGCCGGCGCGATCGCCGACGCCGTCCATTTCCTGCTGTTTCGCGTGGTCGCGCGCCTTGCGCGGCTGTCGGCCACCCGCATCGACGACGCGCTGTTCGAGTTCGGCGCATTCAAGTGGCTGAACCGCATCGTGCCGTTCGTCGTGATCAAGCTCGGGCTCGGCGCGGTGCCCGGCATTCCCGCCGTGGCCGCGCAGGCTGCCGACAAGGTGCTGTTCGCGCTGATCGTGTTCCTGGTGTCGATGACGATCAGCGCGACGCTGTCCGCGCTCGAACACTCGCATCGCACGAGCCGGCGCGACCAGCCGCGCCTGTCGCTGAAAGGCGCGATGCAGCTCGTCAAGCTCGTGATGTTCATCACGGCCGCGCTCGTCGTGATCGGCGACGCGACCGGCAAGCAGATCGGCCTGCTGCTGTCGGGCATCGGCGCGATGTCGGCGGTGCTGATGCTGATCTTCAAGGACACGCTGCTCGGCCTCGTCGCCGGCGTGCAGCTGTCGTCGAACGACATGCTGCGGATCGGCGACTGGATCACGATGCCGTCGGCCGGCGCGGACGGCACCGTCATCGACATCACGCTGAACACGGTCAAGGTCGCGAACTTCGATCACACGATCATCACGGTGCCGACCTGGAAGCTGATCACCGAGAGCTACCAGAACTGGCGCGGAATGACCGAGGCCGGCGGGCGCCGCATCAAGCGCGCGCTGTTCATCGACGCGACGAGCGTGCGCTTTCTCGGCAACGACGAGATCGAACGGCTCGAACGCCTGACGCTGCTGAAGGACTACCTGGCAGACAAGGTCGACGCGATCGCGCAATGGAACGGCACGCTCGGCGCGGCCGGCGAATGCCCGGCGAACCGCCGCCAGCTGACGAATCTCGGCACCTTCCGCGCGTACGTCGCGAACTACCTGAAGGGCCATCCGCACATTCGCCGCGACATGACGTGCATGGCGCGCCAGCTGCCGCTGACGGCCGAAGGCATTCCGCTCGAACTGTACTGCTTCACCGACACGACGACCTGGGTCGATTACGAGGCGATCCAGTCCGACCTGTTCGATCACCTGATCGCGGTGCTGCCGGAGTTCGGGCTGCGTGTGTACCAGCATCCGTCGGGCTTCGACATGCGCCGGATGGTCGACACGGCGCAAGCCGGACTGCCCGCGCCGTCCGCGCGGTGACGCTTGCCTGCGCGGCCGCCGACGGGTCGCTGCGGGCAAAGCGGTGTCGCGGCGGGCGCCGCGCCGCTCACCGCCCCGCGCACTCGGATGCGAGCCGCCCCACCACCTTCAGCGCCTCCTCGATCTGCCGCGACCACGGATAGCTGTAGTTGAGCCGGATGAAGTGCCGATAATCGGCGGTTGCCGAGAACATGTGGCCGGGCCCGATCGTGATCCCTTGCGCGAGCGCGAGCGCATACAGCTTCATCGCATCGACCTGCCGCGGCAGCTCGACCCACAGCACGTACCCGCCCTGCGGCTGCGACAGCCGCGTGCCTGCCGGGAAGAAGCGCCGCACCATCGCGCTCATCAGGCTCGCCTGCTGCGCATACTGCTTGCGCATCCGCCGCAGGTGAAAATCGTAGCCGTCGTGCTTCAGGTATTCGGCGATCGCGAGCTGCTCGATCGCCGGCGTCGCGAGCGTGTTCAGGAATTTCAGCTTCTCGACCTGGTCGCGGTAGCGGCCGGGCATCGCCCAGCCGATCCGGTAGCGCGGCGACAGGCTCTTCGTGAACGATGCGCAATGCAGCACGAGCCCGTCGCGGTCGTACGACTTCAGCGCGCTCGGCGTCGTGTCGCCGAAATGCAGCTCGTGATAGACGTCGCTCTCGATCGCGGGAACGCCGTGCTTCGCGAGCAGCTCGACGAGCGCGCGCTTGCGTGCATCGGGCATCTGGAAGCCGAGCGGATTCTGGAAATTCGGCATCACCATGCACGCGGCGATGCGCTCGCGCGCGAGGATCCGTTCGAGCGCGTCGAGATCGATGCCGTCGCCCGGATGGGTCGCCACCTCCAGCGCGCGCATGCCCATCCGCTCGATCGCGTGCAGCATCGCGTAGAACGTCGGCGACTCCACCGCGATCGTGTCGCCCGGTTTCGCGACCGCCTGCAGGCACAGGTTGATCGCCTCGGTCGCGCCGATCGTCATCACGATCTCGCCCGGTTCGACCGGAATTCCGCGCTCCGCGTAGCGCCGCGCGATCTGGCGGATCAGCTCCGGGTTGCCGGGCGGCAGGTCGTCGATCACGCCCCAGCGCGTGCGGCGCCGCCCGATCGCCTGCGCGTAGCGCGCGAGACGCTGCACCGGGAACTGCGACGCGTCGGGATACGGCGAGCCGAGCGGCACCGCGTCGTCGCGCGAGATCGTGCGCAGCGTCGACAGCACGAGCCGGCTCACGTCCACCGCCGACGGCTCGGCGGCCGGCGCCGACATGTGCAGCTCTGCCTCGGCCGGCGCCGTGGCGCGCGCCCGCACGAAGTAGCCCGACTGCGGCCGGCTCTCGATCAGGCCGCGGCTCTCCAGCACGAGGTACGCGCGCAGCACGGTCGTGACGCTGAGCTGCTGCTGCCGGCTCGCCTGGCGCACCGACGGAATCCGCTCGCCGGGCCGGTACACGCCGCGCTCGATCTGCGCCTGCAGATCGTCGGCCAATTGTTCATAACGCTTCACGCGCCTCCCTTTCAACTTCCCTTCAACAACACAGTTGCGGTCCGCACTGCCCGGATGGCCGGAACTGTACTCTTTTTTGAAGACGAAAGGTGTACACACAGCGGCCGGAGCGCCGCGCGTACTCTGCGTGCATCGCCCCTGACACCCTGCATATGAAAAAGAAATCCGCCGCCGCGCGCATCGAACCGTACACCCACCCGGCTGCCGGCTGGGGCGCGCTGAAAGCCGTCACGATCAACCTGATCAAGGAAAAGGTTACCGGCGGCAACTACCGCACGCTGCTGCGCCAGAACCAGCCCGACGGCTTCGACTGCCCGGGCTGCGCGTGGCCGGACCGCCAGCACGCATCGACGTTCGAATTCTGCGAGAACGGCGTGAAGGCCGTGGCCGCCGAAGCGACGAGCAAGCGCGTGACGCCAGAATTCTTCGCCGCGCATACGGTCGCCGAGCTGCTCGAACTGTCGGATTTCGAGCTCGAACAGCATGGCCGCCTGACCGACCCGATGGTGTACGACGCGCAGACCGACCGCTACGTGCCGATCGCGTGGGACGACGCGTTCGAGCTGATCGCGCGCCACCTGCGCGCGCTGCCGGACCCGAACCAGGCCGCGTTCTACACGTCCGGCCGCGCGAGCAACGAGGCGGCGTTCCTGTACCAGTTGCTGGTGCGGCTGTACGGCACGAACAACTTCCCCGACTGCTCGAACATGTGCCACGAGGCGACGAGCCGCGGGCTGCCGGCGTCGGTCGGCGTCGGCAAGGGCACCGTCACGCTGGACGATTTCGAACATGCGGACATGCTGCTGATCTTCGGCCAGAACCCGGCGACCAACCATCCGCGGATGATGGGCGAACTGCGCGAATGCGCGAAGCGCGGCGCGACGATCGTGTCGATCAACCCGCTGAAGGAACGCGGGCTCGAGCGTTTCGCCGATCCGCAAAGCCCGCTCGAGATGCTGACGATGTCGGGCACGAAGATCGCGTCGACCTTCATCCAGCCGACGATCGGCGGCGATTTCGCGCTGATCAAGGGGATGGCGAAGCGCGTGCTGGAGCTCGACGATGCCGCACGCGCCGCCGGCGCGCCGCGCGTGCTCGACACCGCGTTCATCGACGAGCACACGGCCGGCTTCGACGCGTTCGCCGACGATCTGCGCAATGAAAGCTGGTCCGCGCTGACGGCCGAAAGCGGCGTGCCGTACGAGCAGATCGACGGCCTTGCGCAGCGCTACGCGCGCAGCGAGCGCGTGATCGCGACGTGGGGCATGGGCATCACGCAGCACAAGCATTCGGTCGCGACCGTGCAGATGCTGACGAACCTGATGCTGATGCGCGGCAACATCGGCCGCCCCGGCGCGGGCCTGTGCCCGGTGCGCGGCCACTCGAACGTGCAGGGCAACCGCACGGTCGGGATCGAGGAAAAGCCGTCGCAAGCGTTCCTCGACCGGCTCGGCCACGTGTTCGACTTCGAGCCGCCGCGTCACCACGGCTACGACGTCGTCGAAACCATCGAAGGGATGCTCGAAGGCCACGTGAAGGTGCTGATCGGCCTCGGCGGCAACTTCGCGATGGCGACGCCCGACACGCCGCGCACGTGGGCAGGCATGCGCCGCTGCGATCTCTCCGTGCACATCACGACGAAGCTGAACCGCAGCCACCTGATCCACGGCCGCGACGCGCTGATCCTGCCGACGCTCGGTCGCACCGAGATCGACCTGCAGGACAACGTCGCGCAGGGCGTGACGGTCGAGGATTCGATGAGCATGGTCCACGTGTCGTACGGGATGAACAAGCCGGCGTCCGCGAACCTGATGTCGGAACCGGCGATCGTCGCGCACATGGGCCACGCGCTGTTCGGCAGCGGCAAGATCGACTGGCTCGCGTACAAGGACGACTACGCGAAGATCCGCGACGCGATCGAGGCGACGCTCGACGGCTTCTACGACTACAACACGCGTATCGCGCGGCCGGGCGGCTTCCACCTGCGCGTCGCGTCGCGCGATCGCGAATGGCTGACGCCGACGGGCAAGGCGAACTTCATCGCGCATGCGCTGCCGACCGACACGCCGATCCAGCGCGCCCGCGCACTGCACGGCGAGCGCCTGATGACGCTGATGACGACGCGCTCGCACGACCAGTACAACACGACCGTCTACGGGCTCGACGACCGCTATCGCGGCGTGTACGGCCAGCGCCGCGTGGTGTTCGCCAACCGCGACGACCTCGCGATGCTCGGCCTGAAGGCCGGCGACCGGGTCGACATGGAAACCGTGTGGCACGACGGCATCGAGCGGCGCGCGGACGGCTTCCTGCTCGTCGAATACGACATCCCGCGCGGCTGCATCGGCGCGTACTACCCGGAAACGAACCCGCTGGTGCCGCTCGACAGCGTCGGCGACGTGTGCAACACGCCGACATCGAAGTCGGTGCCGGTGCTGCTGCATCGCGCGGCCGCGCCGGCGTCGGCTGCCGCCTGACGGAGCGCCGCGATGATCGTCCGCCCGCGCGAGCACTGGCTGCGGATGCTGCTCGTCTGGAACGGGTCGGTGCTGCCGACCATCCTGCCGCAGTTGGTGCTGACGCTCGCGATCAGCCTCGTCGCGGTGTGGGGCGGCGGCCGCGTGCTCGGCGAGAAGGTGCCGCTGAACCCGACGCCGTTCACGCTGATCGGCCTCACGCTCGCGATCTTCGCGGGGTTTCGCAACAACGCGAGCTACGAACGCTATCGCGAAGGCCGACAGCTGTGGGGTGGCGTGCTGACCGCCACGCGCACGCTGGTGTCCCAGGCGCTCTGCTACGGCGCGGTCGACGATGACGATGCTGCACGGCAGGCGTTCGTGCGCAAGGTCGTCGCGTTCGTCTATGCGTTGAAGCATCAGCTGCGCGGCACCGATCCGGCGCCGGACCTGCGCACGCTGCTCGACGACGCGACCTATGCGCGCATCGTCGCCGCCCGGTTTGCGCCGATCGCGATCGTTCATGAACTGCGCGAAGCCTTCGCCGCGCGCGCCGATGCGGGCCATCTCGCCGATACGCGGCTGTGGATGCTCGACGCGCGCCTCGACGACCTGGTGTCGATGGTGAGCGGCTGCGAGCGCATCGCGTCGACGCCGATCCCGTTCTCGTACGACGTGCTGCTGCACCGGACCATCTACGCGTACTGCGTGCTGCTGCCGTTCGGTCTCGTCGATTCGATCGGCGCGGCGACGCCGTTCGTCACCGTGTTCGTCGCCTATACGCTGATCGCGCTCGACGCGATCGCGCATGCGATCGCGGAGCCGTTCGGCGACGGGCCGAACCACCTCGCGCTCGATGCGATGACGCGCACGATCGAGCGCACGCTGCTCGAACTGAACCGCGAGCCGCTGCCGGCGGAGGTGACGCCCGGCCCGGCGTATCGGCTCACCTGACGAGCCGATACGGCCGACGCGCTGTAATAAACACTTGCAAGCGATACAGCCGGAAACGTCAACAGCCGGGGCCCGCACAGCGTTTTTTCGACAAGCGCGCACGTTTCGTGACGCGCAACGACAGGAGAAAACGTCATGCGAGCCCTTACCCGCCATCTCGCGATCGCCGCCACCCTGATGTCGGTGCTGACCGGCACCGCGTTCGCCGAAACGCCGTGGCAGCAGGCGCATCCGCGCCGCGAGGAGGTCAACCAGCGTCTCGCGAACCAGAATCGCCGGATCCGTCACGAAGTGAAGGAAGGCGAGATGTCGCACGCCCGGGCCGCGCGCCTGCACCGTGACGACCACAGGATCCGCCGGGAAGAGCGGGACATGGCCGCGCAGGATCGCGGCCACATTACGCAGAGCGAAAAGCACGTGCTGAACCAGCAGGAAAATGCGGTCAGCCACAAGATCGGCCAATAACGCCGGCAAACGTCGATTCGCCATCGCTTGAAACGCCCGCTGCCGCCGCGCGACAGCGGGCGCTTGTTGTTGTATCGAATCGTTTCAGCCGGCCGTTCGTGTCAAGTGCCGCGGGTATACTCCGACGTCAGCCGCCGCCCGTATCGACCGTCAAAAACGGCACGATTGCAGCGGTTTCGTCGCGAAGCTCCGCGTTTCGCGTACCCCGCGCCCCAGCCTCGACACGAGACACACGACGATTCCGACCATGAAACGATTCCTGCTGCTCCTTCCCGCCGCCCTGCTCGCCGCCTGCGGTTCCGCGCCCTCGTCCGACTCGGCCGCGTCCGGCCCGGCGCCGATGATCTACGTGTCGTCGGCGCGTCCGGCCCACGCGATCGCCAACTGCCTCGACAGCCGCCTGTCCGGCACCGAGCAATCGCAGCACAACGGCGTGACCGACATCACCGTCGGCTCGCGCTCGTACTTCGTCACGCTCACGCCGTCGGGCAACGGTTCGGTCGTCAAGGTCGTGCGCGGCTCGGGCAGCGAGCCAGCCGAGGAAGCGATGCGCTTCGCGATCGCGCGCTGCGTGATCTGACCGCCGCCGCTGCCGGGCACCGCGCCCGGCACGCAAGCCGCTTCCCCCGGGCGCCGTTCCGCGCGCCCGTCGAATTTTTTCATCCGGGCGGCCGTCGATGAGAGAATCGCACCACGATTCCCTTTCCACGGAGCCCGCATGAAGCACCTGCTGTCCCGGCTGTTCGTCAGCGCCGCGCTCGTCGCGCTTGTTCCGGCGCTGCCGGCGCAGGCCGCGACGCCGCCCGGCATTTTCGTCGTCGCCACCCAGCTCGGCGAATTCACGACCCTCGATCCGAGCGAGATCTACGAGCTCGTGCCGTCCGAGTACGTCGCGAACACCTACGAACGGCTCGTGCGGGTCGACCTGAAGGACCCGACGCGCTTCGACGGGCAGATCGCGCAATCCTGGACGGTCGGCGCCGACGGGCTCACCTATACGTTCAAGCTGCGCCCCGGCCTCGCGTTCCACTCCGGCAACCCGGTCACCGCCGACGACGTCGCATGGTCGCTGCAGCGCACCGTCCTGCTCGACAAGGGCCCGGCCGGCGTGCTCGCCGATCTCGGCCTCACGAAAACGAACGTGATGCAGAAGGTGCGCGCGGTCGACCCGCAGACCTTCGTGCTCGAAACCGACCGCAAGTACGCGCCGAGCTTCGTGCTCAACGTGCTGAGCGCGTGCCCGGCGTCGGTGCTCGACAAGAAGCTGCTGATGTCGCACCAGCAGGGCAACGATTTCGGCAGCGGCTGGCTGAAGACCAACGACGCGGGCTCGGGCCCGTACCAGCTCGCCAAGTGGACGCCGAACGAAAGCATCGTGTTGCAGCGTTTCGACAAGTACCGCGCGCCGTACCCGATGAAACGCGTCGTGCTGCGCCACGTGCCCGAGGCATCCGCGCAGCGGCTGCTGCTGGAAAACGGCGACGTCGACGCCGCGCGCAACCTGAGCCCCGACAGCCTCGCCGCGCTGACCAAGGCCGGCAAGATCAAGGTCGCGTCGTGGCCGGTGTCCGCGCTGCTGTACCTGAGCCTGAACACGAAGAACCCGAATCTCGCGAAACCCGAGGTCCAGCAGGCGATGAAGTGGCTGGTCGACTACGACGGCATCCAGCGCAACATCGTCAGCACGACCTACAAGGTCCACGAGACCTTCCTGCCCGAAGGCTTCCTCGGCACGCTGAATGCGAACCCGTACAAGCTGAACGTCGCGAAGGCGAAGGCGCTGCTCGCGAAGGCCGGCCTGGCGAACGGCTTCGACGTGACGATGGACATGCCGAACGATTATCCGTACCTCGAGATCGCGCAGGCGCTGCAGGCCAACTTCGCGCAGGGCGGCATCCGCGTGAAGCTGATCCCGGGCGATGCGAAGCAGGCGATCGGCAAGTACCGCGCGCGCCAGCACGACATCTTCATCGGCGAATGGTCGCCCGACTACATGGACCCGAACAGCAATGCGCGCGGCTTCGCCTGGAATCCGGACAATTCCGACCAGTCGAAGACGAAGATGCTCGCGTGGCGCAACAGCTGGGACATCCCGCAACTGACGAAGGACACCGAGGCCGCGCTGGTCGAGCCGTCGCCCGCGAAGCGCGCGCAGCGTTACGAGGCGCTGCAGAAGGCCGTGCTCGCGAACTCGCCGTTCATCATCATGTTCGAGAAGGTCGTGCAGGTCGCGACGCGCCCCGGCACGACCGGGCCGGAGATCGGCCCGATCAACGACCTCGTGTCGTACCGGACGCTGGCGAAATAAGCCCGGCTGCCCGCGCGACCGGCGACGCCGGCGTGCGGGTGCATCCGTCATCCAATACGCTTCGCTCGGGGAATACACAATGCGCTCATTACAAGAACTGCGGCTGGAATTCCTCCAGTACAAGATCGAACCGATCGGCTGGCTCGGCGACAGCCCGTCGCGCTTCGACTTCTATACCCGCACGGCCGCCGGATGCGACAGCATCCTCGAGCTGGGCGTGTTCACCGGACTGACCACGACGGCCTTCATGCTCGCGCAGCCGAAGCGGCTCGTGTCGGTCGACATCACCGATCAGTATTTCCACATCCAGGACGAGCTGAAGCACGCGGCGCAGGAACTGGCGATCGACTTCGAATTCAGGATTGCCGATGACCTCGCAATGGACCCGCTCGCGTGCGACCTGCTGTTCATCGACACCACGCACACGTACGAGCAGACGCTCGCCGAACTGAACCGGTTTGGCCCGCTCGCGCGCAAGAAGATCGTGCTGCACGACATGAACACGTCGGGCGTCTACCAGGCCGTATTCCAGTGGCTGTGGGACAACAAGCAGTTTCACATCACATATCACGACAGCCGCGGCTGCGGCGCGGTCGTGTGCGAGCGTCACGTCGGCTATTGAGCCTCGCACGCGCAACGGGAGGCACCATGCATGCGAACGGACACGCGGTCTGCGTGGCGATCAACGACAACAACCGCGCGTGGTACGAGATGCTCGTGCCGTTCCTGCTGTCGCTGCGGCAGACAGGCTACGACGGGCAGGTGGCCGTCATCGGCTACGGACTGTCCGAACGCAAGCGGCGCATCCTGGAAAGCCAGTCGGTCGACGTGATCGAAGCGTCGAGCGCGCATGCGCTGCCGGTCGGCCGCTTCATCGAGGCCGCCGACTATTGCGCGCGCAATCCGCACATCACGAAACTCGCGCTGTACGACGCGGACATCTGGTTCTGCGCGTCCTCGTTCGACCTGTTCTCCCGGATCGCCGACGACCGCCTGTACGCGTGCCCCGACCCGCTGTTCTGCACGTTCATCGTCACGCCGCTGATCGGCGAGCGACGCGACGCGCACTGGCGTCTCGTCGTCGACGACGTGCAGGCGCGTCACGGCGGTGCGCTGCAGGCCGGGCTCGTCGCCGGCACGGCCACGGCGTGGGCGCGCTTCGCGGCGCATCTGCGCGACTGCGTCGCCCGCATCGGCACCGACTTTCAGGAATGCTTCGGAATCGACACGACGTTCCTGCACCTGTGGGGCGCACGCGGCGAAACCGCGCTGCTCGACCCGGTCCAGAACTTCGTCAGCAAGAACGGCATTCACGAATCGTTCGATCCGAGCAACGGCGCCACGACGTTGCGCTATCAGGGCGAACCGATCCGCGCGCTGCACATGACCGGCGACATCCGTTTCTTCGATCGCTGGCGCTACTACGCGAACCATGTCGACGCCGCATTGCGCGACGGCATGCCGTTCGCGCTGTCGGACGGCAGGCCGGCACCGTCCGACACGGCCGCCGCCCGCATCGCCGCGACCGAATACGTGCGTTTGGCCGGGCTGACCGTCAGCTCCGCCGCGATCGAGGGCAGCGCGGGCGCGTACCTGCAGGCGCTCGACGAACCGGGCGGCACGATGCTCGTCGGCAGCGGGAACCACGAGATCGTGTTGACCGCGACCCGCGACATCGCGCGGCTGAACGTGTACATCACGCACCCGTCCGGCTCGCCGTCGCCGCTGCGATGCGAGGTGCTGATCGATGGGCAGGCGCAGCACAAGGGCCCTGATCTGATGACCCATTTCTGGTATCGGATCTCGGCCGGCACCGTCATCACGCTGCGCTCGACGAGCCTCGGCGGCCAGCAGTGCAACGCGATCTGGCGGCTGCGCGAGGCGCCGGACATGCAGCAGTAGGCAGTGGACGACGCGTAGGCGGTTCGCTCCCCGACGTCAGGCGCGCGGTGTTTCGGCGAGACGTTCGGCGGCGAACCGCAATCCGCCCAGAATGCGTTCGGCGATCCGCGCCGGAAACCCGGCCGGCAGCGTCGCGCCGACCGACTCGATCACGTGCGGCGTCGCGGCGACCAGCCGTTCGATGATCGGCGTCGCGATATCGCCGAGCAGACAATGCTCGGCCATTGCGCTGAAGTGACGGCGTGTGATGTCGCGCATCGCATAGTGCTTGCGCTTGCCGTGTACGGCCATCGCAAGCTTCGCCTTGTGCCACGACCACTGGTTCGCGCCATCACCCTCGACCGGCCAGATCGACATCACGTCGTAGAGCGGCGTCAACCGGAACCGACCGCCCGGCAGCAGGCGCAGGCTGAAGTTCTTCGCATGCCCGTCCGGTGCGGCGAGCATCCAGAACACGATCAGCGCGGCAAACAGCGTGTCGAGGTCGTCCTGCGCCGTTTCCGACCGGCGCAGGATGGCGGCCAGATCCGGCACGCCGGGGCCGCCCTGCGATTCGTATTTCAGATGCGGCGGCACACCGAGCGCCTGGCAGAAGTCCTCCTGCGGCAAGCGCAACAACCATCCACCTTCACGATGCAGCGCACGATCGAAACGCGCGACCGACAGCACCTTGTGCTCGCCGAAACGCACGATTTCGGCATCGGCCGTCGGCAGGCCGTACGCGCGCAGGATCGCGAGACACAGCCACTCGTTTTCGACGGAAGCGGTGAGATCCGCACGCTTGTTGCCGACCAGCCCGAGCGGCAGCTTGAGGATATGCGTCGTCGGTGTCGCGCCATGCGGGCGCATCCATCGCCCTTCGTGAAACAGCAGCGCGGTCTTTTCCTGCGCGCCGGCGAGCGACAGGCGGAAGTCGTCGTCGTCCTGTGCGGCACCCGCCACCCCGCTCGCCTGATCGAGCACGCGCGCGACCTCGTCGTCCGACAACGGCGTACCGTCGATGCGATCATGGCCGACGGGTGCCTCGTCCTCGCCGAGCAGTTGCACCGCGCCGACGCAGTCGCGGCCGAGCGCGGCGAGCAGATCGAACGGCTCGATCGTCGCCGTGCCGAACCGGGACGCCAGCCGGCGACGAATGGCGTCGCTGTCCGGCAGCAGATTGTCGAAGTAGTGGTTCACGCGCTCGCCGCGCAACGGCGCATCGCCGACGCCAAACGGCAGCGACAGCGACAACGGGCGGCCCGCGGCGGACTGCTTCCAGCCGGCGTCGTACCGCAACTCCATGTCGCCGCGCGCCGGAATCCGCCATGTCCCGACCCGCTGGCCGTTGGCCCAGATCGACAGCGCGCGCGTGTGCGAGTTGCGCCCCATCGCTTACCAGTCGATGTCGGCAGCGTCGCGCCCGTCCTTTGTGCGGACGCTGAGCTCGAGACCGTACAGCGCGGTCAGTTCGAGCAATTGGCTGAGCGACAGGCTGGCGGTGCGCGTGGTCTCGAGCGATGACAGGCGAGACTGGCCGACGCCGATGCGCGCCGCCGCCTCGGCTTGCGTCAGCCCCTTGGCCTGACGCGCGGACGACAGGATTTCGCCCAGTTGCGCGGGCGTATTGACGATGAAATCCACGGCTCGGGTCCAGTAGGCAATAAATGCAGTATATCTCTGACAGACATAAACGCAAATTATTGCTGACAGACATAAGCGTAAAATATCTCTGTCAGAAATAATCTGCGTGGTTACGCATCGCGACATTGCCGTCGGGGACGCGTACCCGACCCTATCACCCTCCGCTAAACCATAGTTTTTATCCGCTGGCGCGAATGATTTTGGCTTTGTTAGATGGATGACACTGAATCATCCGATGACAAACATCTAACAGTCCGATGACCTGCGCGTTCGCCCATACCGTCGAATCCCGCTTTGCCGAGCTGACGCCGACCGCGAAGCGCATCGCGAGCTACATGCTCGCGAACCTCGACCGTCTCGGACTCGAAACGGCCGACCAGATCGCGCAGCAGGCCGGCACCAGCGGCATCTCGGTCGGGCGCTTCCTGCGCAGCATCGGCTACCGGAACCTCGACGATCTGAAACGCGAACTGCGCGGCGGCAGCGATCGCCCGTGGATGATCACCGATCGCCTCGACGAATATCGTCGCGCCGCCGGCACACACGTGAGCGACGGCGACGGCACCCGCAGCGACGGCACGCTGGCATCGTCGCTCGATCGCGAACTCGACGCGATCCGCCACGTCTACCGGCTCGCGGAAGAACCCGTGTTCGCGCAGGTCGCGGACCGGATCGCGCATGCCGACGCCGTGTTCATCCTCGGCATCCAGTCGACCCGCGGCATCAGCAATGCGTTCAGCAGCTATCTCGAATACCTGCGCCCTCGCGTGTTCTATTCCGACGGCCAGTCGGGCTCGTACGTCGATTCGCTGAACTCCGAATTCGAGCGGCCGTACTGCATCGTCACCGATACGCGTGCCTATTCGCGCAGCGCGCGCCGCTATTGCCAGGCGGCCGCCGAGCGCGGCCAGCCGTTCGCGCTGGTCACCGATCTCTATTGCCCGTGGGCACGTGAATGGCCGGCCGACCTGCTGCAGGTGAAGACCGACGTCGGCCAGTTCTGGGATTCGCTCGCGCCGCTCACCTGCCTGTTCAACCTGCTGATCACCGCCGTGGTCGACCGCCTCGGCCCCGCGATCGACCGGCGCGTCGCGCGCAACCGCGAACTGCAGCGCACGTTCGACCAATTCGAATCCTGAGCGCCCCGACCGCCGATGAACCCTCCCCGCCTCGTCGAAATCACACCCGCCACGCATCGCGTCGAGATCGATCTCGTCTACGCGACCGAGCGCAACCTGACCGGCAAGGCAATCTACCACCGCGCGCACTGCCTGCTGCTCGAGCCCGCCGAAGCCGCGCTGCGCCGCGCGGTCGACGTCGCCGCGCAGGCCGGCTTCACGCTGCGCGTCTACGATGCGTACCGGCCGCCGCAGGCGCAGCAGGTGCTGTGGGATTTCCTGCCCGACCCGAACTTCGTCGCCGATCTCGGCCGCGGCTCGAACCACAGCCGCGGCACCGCGCTCGACCTGACACTCGTCGACGCGAACGGCGAGGTGCTCGACATGGGCACCGGCTTCGACGAGATGGTGGCCGCGTCGGGCCACTTCCACGCGGGGCTGCCCGAAGCCGTGCAACGCAACCGGCTGCTGCTGCTCGGCGTGATGCACGCGGCCGGCTTCGCGCATATCGACAGCGAGTGGTGGCACTACGAGCTGCCCGGTTCGCATGCGTTGCCGCAGATCGACAACGACGCGAGCGGCCCGTGGCGCCTGATGTAACGACGCTGCACGCTCCCTTCACCGTTCACGTTCAACGACTTCAACGACACATGGAGAAACGCACATGAAGCCCCTGACCTCCCGGCTCGTCGCGGCGCTGGCCGCCGCGTCCGTGCTCGCCGCCGTTCCGCTTGCCGCCGCACGCGCGGAAACACCGAAGGACATGTTCGTGATGGCCACGCTGCTCGACGAATTCACGACGCTCGATCCCGGCGAGATCTACGAGCTGGTGCCGGAGGAATACGTCGCGAACACGTACGACCGGCTCGTGCGCGTCGACCTGCGCGATCCGTCGAAATTCAACGGCGACGTCGCGCAGTCGTGGACGGTGAGCCCCGACGGGCTGACCTATACGTTCAAGCTGCGCCCGGGCCTCAAGTTCCACTCGGGCAACCCGCTGACGGCCGACGACGTCGCCTGGTCGATCCAGCGCGCGGTGCTGCTCGACAAGGGGCCGGCCGCCGTGCTGACCGGCATCGGCCTCACGAAGGCGAACGTCGTCGCGAACGTGAAGAAACTCGACGACCAGACGGTGTCGATCACGACCGACCACAAATACGCGCCGACCTTCGTGCTGAACGTGCTCGGCGCGTGGCCCGCGTCGGTGCTCGACAGGAAGCTGCTGCTGTCGCACCAGCAGGGCGACGACTTCGGCAACGCATGGCTGAAGACCAACGAGGCCGGCTCCGGCGCGTACAAGCTGGTCAAGTGGGCGGCCGGCGACAGCATCGTGCTGCAGCGCTTCGACGGCTACCGGCTGCCGCTCGCGATGAAGCGCATCGTGCTGCGCCACGTGCCCGAAGCGGCGAGCCAGCGCCTGCTGCTGGAAAACGGCGACGTCGACGCGGCGCGCGACCTGAGCCCCGACGATCTCGCGTCGGTCGTGAAATCCGGCAAGGCGAAGGTCATGGCCTCGCCGCAGGCGACGCTGCTCTATCTCGGCCTGAACACGAAGAACCCGACGCTCGCGAAGCCCGACGTGCAGGAAGCGCTGAAGTGGCTGGTCGATTATTCCGGCATCCAGACCAACGTCGTGAAGACCACTTACAAGGTACACCAGACCTTCCTGCCCGAAGGCTTCCTCGGCACGCTGAAGGCGAACCCGTACAAGCTCGACGTCGCGAAGGCGAAGGCGCTGCTTGCGAAGGCCGGCGTACCGAACGGCTTCTCGGTGACGATGGACGTGCGCAACGACTATCCGTATACGGAGATCGCGCAGGCCGTGCAGGCGAACTTCGCGCAGGCGGGCGTCAAGGTGCAGCTGATTCCCGGCGACAACAAGCAGACGCTCGCGAAATACCGTGCGCGCCAGCACGACATCTATATCGGCGAATGGTCGGCCGACTACATCGACCCGCACAGCAACGCGCAGGGTTTCGCATGGAACCCCGACAACTCCGACAAGTCGAGCTATAAAATGCTGGCCTGGCGCAACAGCTGGGACATTCCGCAACTGACGAAGGAGACCGACGCCGCGCTCGCCGAGCCGACCGCCGCGCAACGTGCGCAACGGTATCAGGCGATGCAGAAGGACCTGCTCGCGCGCTCGCCGTTCGTGATCATGTTCGAGAAGGTCGCCCAGGTCGCGACGCGGCCCGGCGTGAGCGGGCTCGAAGTCGGACCGATCAACGATCTCGTGTCGTACCGTAACCTGAAGAAGCAATAAGATTCGCCGCATGTCGACTCCCGTCTCCTCCCTCGAAGCACTGCGCACGCTGCCCGCGCGCCGCCCGGCCGTACGCTGGGCGCTGCGCGTGCTGCGCTGGGCGCTCACGCTCGCCGTCACGTTCGCGGGTCTGCTCGCGCTGACGTTCGTGATCGGCCGCAAGGTGCCGATCGATCCCGTGCTCGCGATC
The DNA here is from genome assembly GCF_905339915.1 of Burkholderia sp. BCC1985. NCBI lineage: Bacteria > Pseudomonadati > Pseudomonadota > Betaproteobacteria > Burkholderiales > Burkholderiaceae > Burkholderia > Burkholderia sp. BCC1985. Next base: position 32,403 of record NZ_CAJPGY010000027.1, on the reverse strand, counting down.
CTCGGCGATCGCGCGTCGGCCGAGGCGTACGCGGCCGAACGCATCGCGCTGGGCCTCGACAAGCCGCTCGTCACGCAGTTCCTGATCTACGCGCGCGACGTGCTGCACGGCGATCTCGGCATGTCGCTGCTGACGTCGAACCCGGTGCTCGACGACATCCGGCGCGTGTTCCCCGCCACGCTCGAACTCGCGACGATCGCGACGCTGATCGGCATCGCGATCGGCGTGCCGCTCGGCGTCGCGGCCGCGGTGAAGCACAACCGGCCGATCGACCACGTCGCGCGCTTCGTCGGCCTGATCGGCAATTCGGTGCCGGTGTTCTGGCTCGGGCTGATGGGACTGCTGCTGTTCTATGCGCGGCTGCACTGGGTCGGCGGCCCCGGCCGGCTCGACCCGGTGTACGACGGGATGGTCGACCCGCGCACGGGCAGCCTGCTGATCGACGCGGCGCTCGCGGGCGAGTGGGACGTGTTCCGCAACGCGGTATCGCACATCGCGCTGCCGGCCGCGATCCTCGGCTACTACTCGGTCGCGTACCTGAGCCGGATGACGCGCTCGTTCATGCTCGACCAGCTGAGCCAGGAATACATCGTCACCGCGCGCGCGAAAGGCTTGTCCGAGCGCCGCGTGATCTGGCGGCACGCGTTCGGGAACATCGCGGTGCCGCTCCTGACCGTGATCGCGCTCACGTACAGCAACCTGCTCGAAGGCTCGGTGCTGACGGAGATCGTGTTCGCGTGGCCCGGGCTCGGCTCGTACCTGACGGGCGCGCTGCTGAACGCCGACATGAACGCGGTGCTCGGCGCGACGCTCGTGATCGGCGCGATGTTCATCACCGTCAACCTGCTGACCGACGCGCTGTACCGCGTGTTCGATCCGCGTGCGCGCTGAGGGCTGCCGCGACATGACTGCTTTCACGCTGCTTCCTTTCCCGTCCATGCCGAAGGTGCCCCGATCATGAATGCCGAGCGTCTCACGCTGCGCGCGTGGCTGCTTTCCGATGCGCCCGCGTCGCGCGCGCAGGCCGCGTTCGGCCTTGCGTATCGCCGCTGGCGCCGCTTCGCCGCCAATCCGCTCAACCTGTTCGGGCTCGCAATCCTGGTCGCGCTGATCGTCGTCGCGATCGTCGGCCCGCTGATCATGCCGCACGATCCGCTGCGCCAGGTGCTGCCCGACCGCCTGCTGCCGCCCGGCTCGCCGTCGCACTGGCTCGGCACCGACCAGCTCGGCCGCGACATCCTCTCGCGGCTGATCGACGGCTCGCGCCTCACGCTCGGCATCGCGCTGCTCGTGGTCGTGATCGTCGTGCCGATCGGCCTCGCGATCGGCACGACGGCCGGCTATTGCGGCGGCTTCGTCGACAGCGTGCTGATGCGCGTCACCGACATCGCGCTCGCGTTCCCGAAGATCGTGCTCGCGCTCGCGTTCGCGGCCGCGCTCGGGCCCGGCGTGATCAACGCGGTCGTCGCGATCTCGATCACCGCGTGGCCCGCCTATGCGCGGCTCGCGCGCGCGGAGACGATCCGCATCGCGCAGGCCGACTACATCCATGCGGCGCGCCTGCAAGGCGCATCGGGCCCGCGGATCCTGCTGCGCTACATCGTGCCGCTGTGCATGTCGTCGGTGATCGTGCGCGCGACGCTCGACATGGCCGGCATCATCCTGACCGTCGCGGGCCTCGGCTTCCTCGGCCTCGGCGCGCAGCCGCCGAGCCCCGAATGGGGCTTCATGGTCGCGTCCGGCCGCAACGTGCTGCTCGACGCGTGGTGGGTCGCGACGCTGCCCGGCGCGGCGATCCTGCTCGTCAGCCTCGCGTTCAACCTGCTCGGCGACGGGCTGCGCGACGTCTTCGATCCGCGTCATGGAGCGTGACATGTCACTGAATTCCGCCAACGCCGCCGCGCCGCTCTGCGAGATCGACGGCCTGAAGATCGGGTTTCGCGGACACGACGGCGTCGTGTCCGACGCGGTGCGCGACCTGTCGCTGACGCTCGCGCCCGGCGAACGGCTCGGCATCGTCGGCGAATCGGGCTCCGGCAAATCGCTGACGGGCCGCGCGCTGCTCGGCCTTCTGCCTGAAGCCGCGCGCTGGTCGGCCCGCACGATGCGCTTCGCGGGCCACGATCTGCTCGCGATGTCGGCGAGCGAACGCCGGCGCCTGTGCGGCAGCCAGATGGGGATGATCCTGCAGGATCCGAAGTATTCGCTGAACCCGGTGATGACCGTCGCGAAGCAGATGGGCGAAGCATTCCGGCTGCATGAGCCGGGGCTGCGCGGCCGCGCGCTGCGCGAACGGATCGTCGATGCGCTCGCGGCCGTGCAGATCCGCGATCCGGCGCGCGTCGCCGATGCGTATCCGCACGAGCTGTCGGGCGGCATGGGCCAGCGCGTGATGATCGCGATGATGGTGTCGACCGGCCCGCGTCTGTTGATCGCCGACGAACCGACCTCCGCGCTCGACGTCGCGGTATCGATGCAGGTGCTCGCGGTGCTCGACGCGATGATCGCGCGGCACGGCACGGGGCTGATGTTCATCAGCCACGACCTGCCGCTCGTGATGTCGTTCTGCGATCGCGTCGCGGTGATGTATGCGGGCCGGGTCGTCGAAACCTGCGCCGCGCGCGACCTGCGCAACGCCACGCATCCCTACACACGCGGGCTGCTCGCGGCGAACCCGCCGCTCGCGAACCCGCCCGACGAACTGCCGGTGCTGCGGCGCGATCCGGCATGGCTCGATACCGTTTCGCCTGCCGGCGCCGCGACGGCACAACAGGAGTCCGCATCATGATCGACGTCGATCACGCCTCGATCCGTTTTCCGACCCGCACGGGCCATGTCGACGCCGTGCGCGATGCGAGCTTCGCGGTGCGCGACGGCGAAGTGTTCGGCCTCGTCGGCGAATCGGGCTCCGGCAAGTCGACGCTGCTGCGTGCGCTGACCGGCCTCGTGCCGCTCGCGGGCGGCAGCCTGTCGATCGACGGCCGGCCCGTCGGCGGCACGCCCGACCGCGCATTCCGCCGCCACGTGCAGATGGTGTTCCAGGATCCGTACGCGTCGCTGCATCCGCGCTTCACGGTCGACCAGACGCTGCGCGAGCCGCTGTCGATCCACGGGATCGACGACGCCGACGCGCGCATCGCCCGCGCGCTGTCCGAAGTCGGGCTCGGCCCGGCGTTCCGCTTCCGCTATCCGCACCAGCTGTCGGGCGGCCAGCGCCAGCGTGTCGCGATCGCGCGTGCGCTGATCGTCGAGCCGCGCGTGCTGCTCCTCGACGAGCCGACCTCCGCGCTCGACGTGTCGGTGCAGGCAGAGATCCTGAACCTGCTGCGCCGCCTGCATCGCGAACGCAACCTGACGATGATCCTCGTCAGCCACAACCTCGCGGTGATCGGCTTCCTGTGCCAGCGCGTCGCGGTGATGCAGCATGGCGAGATCGTCGAACAGCTGCGGATCGAGGACGTGCGCGCCGGGCAGGTGGCACGCGACTACACGCGCACGCTGCTGCGCGCGACCGAAGGGTATCGCCGGCTCGATCCGGTCGCCTGACATGTGCGCGACGCGCGGGCGTGCGATACTCGGCACCCCGTGCGTCGGTGCGCCAGTGCGCTGACGCGCCGCCGAATGGAACCCACGCGCGCCGCGCGGGTCCATGTCCTTTCGTCAACAGCTCAACAGCTATAGGGAGGCGTTCATGCTGCAATTCATCGAAACCCTGGTGGTCGGGCTCATCGTCGGCCTCCTCGCCCGTGCGCTCAAGCCCGGCGACGACAAGATGGGTATCCTGATGACCATCGTGCTCGGCATCGTCGGCTCGCTCGTCGCGGGCTACGTCGGCCGCGCTGCCGGCTGGTATGCGCCGGGCCAGGGCGCCGGCTGGATCGCGTCGATCATCGGCGCGATCGTGCTGCTCGTGATCGTCGGCGCGGTGCGCAAGCGCGCGGGCTGACCGCCGCATCGATGCACAACGGCCGCTCGTTCGCACGAGCGGCCGTTTTCTTTTTGCATACCTCGATTCGCGCCACCCGTGAATCGTTGAATCCTCAACGATTTACCGGCAAACGCCGCATCCATTGACGCCCCTTCCGCAAGCGTACGCCACCGGCAATACCCTGACTTGCGGCCGCACAAATTTGAGATAAATTGATTGAAGGAATACGGCGTCATTTGCTTATTGCCGTTATTTCCGTCTTTTCATTCAAGAGGTCCGATGGATTTGCCGTTTACGCATACAGCACCGCAGCGTTGACGGACTGCCATTCGAGCGGCCCCGCTGCGACGCGCTTCCTCTCTGGAGCCTGTCATGAAGCATCGCCTGTTTGCCGCCTCGTTTGCCCTGGCTGCCGCGCTTCTGGCCTCGTCCTCGTCATTTGCCGCCGGCACGTCCGGCATCATCCACTTCACCGGCATGATCGTCGAGCCGCCGTGCTCGTTCGCGCTCGACACCGCCGACACTGCGCATGCGCACGTGCGCGCCGACTGCCCGCGTCCGGCGACCGGACAGGTCGCGTTCGTCGACGCGGCCAGCCTGCGCACGATCAAGACCACGACCTTTACGCAGGCGTCGCGCGCAATCGTTTTACCGGACCGTCCGGGCAACGCGCATGCGCCGATGATCGCCGTCGTCACCTATCAGTAAGCAACATGCGCCGCCGGCGTCGCGTCGCGCGTCAGTCGCGATGGCTGGCGATCCAGTCGCTGAACGCGCGAATCTTCTGCTGGCTGCCGATGCTCTCGGGATAGACGAAGAAATAGCGGGCGCCGGTCTCGAGCACGATGTCGAACGGCCGTTCGAGCCGGCGCGCGCTGACGTCGTCGTCGACGAGCGTCACGTCGCCGATCGCGACGCCGAAGCCCTGCATCGCCGCGTTCGTGGCGAGATCGAGCGTGTCGAAGGTCGGCCCGCGCTCCGCGTCGACGGCACGCTCGCCTGCGTAATCGAGCCACGCGCGCCAGTCGCGATGGTCGCGCGTCGGATGCAGCAGCGTATGGCGCGCGAGATCGCCGACCGCATCGAGCGGCGTCGCGTGCCGCAGCTCGGGTGCGCACACCGGCGTCAGCCGCTCGTCGAACAGCGGCAGCGCGAACACGCCCGCGCCCGGCGACGTGCCATAAACGACCGCCGCATCGAACGGCTCGGCCGAAAAATCGACGACGTGCTGCCACGCGGTCGTGATCTGCACGTGGAGATCGGGATGCTCGCCCTGGAAGCGCATGATGCGCGGCAGCATCCAGCGCATCACGCAGGTCGGCACCTTCAGCGCGAGATCGGTGCGCTGCCGCGTGAGCTTCATCGAGATGTCCTCGATTCGCGCGAAGCTCTCGTTGACGACCGGCAGCAATTGCTCGCCCTCCGCCGTCAGCGTGAGGCCCTTCGCGTGCCGCTTGAACAACGGAAAGCCGTAGTGCGCCTCGAGTGTCAGGATCTGCCGGCTCACCGCGCCCTGCGTGAGGCACAGCTGCTCGGCCGCGCGCGTGAAGCTGCGGTGGCGAGCCACGGTCGAAAATATCTGCAGCGCGTGCAGGGGCGGAAGTCGGCGCATGACGAAGCGGGTAAGGCGGGTAAACGGACCGCGGATCGCGGATCGACCGCGCCGAACGACGGCGCGGCAGGACCGCGCGTCGACATCGGCGCGCGCTGATCGACACGATAAGCCAAACGCGGGCTTTACGCGAGGTGCGCCGGGCGCTCAGGTCGTAGGAACTAGCGCGCCCGCCGCGATGCGTGACGCCGACGCGACGACGTCCGCTCGTGCCGCCGCGCTCAGACGGTGGGAACGAGCGCACCCGCTGCGATGCGCGCCGCCGACGCGACAACGTCCGCGCGTGCCGCCGCGCTCAGGCGGTGGGAACGAGCGCACCCGTCGCGATGCGCGCCGCCGACGCGACGACGTCCGCGCGTGCCGCCGCGCTCAGGCGGTGGGAACGAGCGCACCCGCCGCGATACGCGCCGCCGACGCGACGACGTCCGCGCGTGCCGCCGCGTCGGCACGCGGCTGCGTGAACGACACGGCCAGCACGATCGGCGCGCGCGACGGCGGCCACAGCACCGCGACGTCGGTCGTCGTGCCGTAGCCGCCGGTGCCGGTTTTGCCGGCACTGCGCCAGCCGGGCGGCACGCCGGCCGCGATTCCGGTCGCGCCGCCGGTCATCCATTCGGTGAGCTGCGCACGCTGCGGCTCGCGCAGCGTGTCGCCGAGCAGCAGCCGCTGCAGCATGTCGACCATCGCGACCGGCGTCGACGTATCGCGCTCATCGCCGGGCGCGGCCTGGTTCAGTTCGGGTTCCCAGCGGTCGAGCCGGAACGCGGTGTCGCCGCTTTCATGCGCGAACGACGTGACGGCCTGCGGGCCGCCGAGCACGCCCATCAACAGGTTCCCCGCACCCTTGTCGCCCGACTGCAGCAGCGCGGTGCAGAGCTGCGCGATCGTCATCCCCGTATCCACATGGCTTTCCGTCACCGGCGACCCGGCCACGACCTCGTAGCGGCGGTACAGGATGCGGCGCGGCAGCAGCGATGCGTCGAGCGAACCGCGCGCGAGTATCGCGGCGGCGGCGGCGACCGCATAGGTGCCGCACAGCGGGAAGCGCTCGCGCGCGTGATGCGCGATGCGCGTGCCGTTCGACGTATCGAGTGCGGCAACGCCGAGCCGGCCGTTCGACGCTTTTTCGAGCGCGGCGAGTTCGGCCTGGGCGACGTGGGCGCGCCCCTGGTCGGCGACGGGTGCCGACGAGCAGGCGGCGACGAACGGCGCGGCGACGGCGGCGAGCAACAGCGAGCGGCGTGTCGGAGAGTGTTCCATGGATGAAGGCTGTTCGGTCGGAAACGGTGGCACGGAGCAACGCACGCGCGCATCGGCGGTGCGCGCGTGTTCACGCCGACGGACGGCTCGCGACGGCATTCGCCGCGCATCCCCCAAGACGTCCGTCGGCCCCGCATGCGGCGGGACTCACATGAACAGACCCTAGCGTAGCAGCGCGCGCCGCTCGCGTCAGCCTTGCGACGAAGGCAGGTACGGCATCGGATTGACGGGCTTGCCGTCACGCCGCACCTCGAACAGCAGCGCGACACGCGCGTTGTCGAGGTCGCCCATCTCGGCGATCTCGTCGCCCTGGCGCACGATGTCGCCGGTCTTCACGAGCAGCTTGCGGTTGTGCGCATAGGCCGTGAGGAAATCGGCGTTGTGCTGGACGATGATCAAGGTGCCGTAATCGTTCAGGCCGGTGCCCGCGTACATCACGCGGCCGTCGGCGGCCGCGCGAACCGGGTCGCCCGGCCGGCCGGCGATCTGGATGCCGCGGTTCTGCCCCGGCTTGAATGCATCGACGATCTTGCCCTGCGCGGGCCATTTGAGCGCCACCGCGCCCGCATGGCGCCGGGTCTCCTTCACGACCTGCCGGTCGCTCGCCGTCGATGCGCTCGCCTGCGCGGCGCCTGCCGCATTGCTCGCGGCGGCCGGTGCGGCCGGTGCGGGCGACTGCGCGCTGGCCGCCGCGCCCGGCGCCTGCAGCGGCTGCTGCCGGACGATGCGCAGCACCTGCCCCATGCGCAGCCTGCCACGCCCGTCGAGCTTGTTCCAGGTCCGCAGGTCGGCGACGCTGCAGTCGTTGGCGGACGCGATGCCCGACAGCGTGTCGCCGCGTTTCACCACGTACTTCTGCGCGACGAGAATGGGCGCCGGCGGCGCCGCCGGCGCGGCGGCGGGCTGGCCCGACGTCGAGCCCGCCAGCGTATCGCTCGGCGGGACGGACGGCGTACTGGCGCAACCGGCCATGACGAGCACCGCGGCCAGGCCGGACAGCCACGCCGACTTGCGGCAAATCTCGCGCTGTTTCATGGACGATCGACTCCGGTTTGACAATCTTTCAAGCATCTCAAAAACGGAACGGCCGACGTGTAACCGGATGCAAACAATGATGACAAACGATCACGAACCGTGTGCCGGCAAACACTTGTTACCGGGAATACGGTCGGATTCGGAAAAACTTGACGGTATTGGACGGGCGATTCGGAAGAAATTTCGCGATGCACCGATTATTTCGAAAAGCTTTCATTGCGCGCGTGAGCGCGCCGGCGAGCCAATGCGGCCCGCACCGCCCGCCCGCTCAACGCAGCCAGTCGACCAGCTCCGCGCAGGCCCACGCGATGCCGATGCACAGGAACAGCAGGTGCAGCGCGATCTTGAACGACACGCCCCACGACGAATCGACCCGCATGACAGTCTCCCCCGGTTGATATACGGCCATGATCCGGCATCGATCCCGCCCCGAAAATGAGGAACCGGCGAACCGGGCCTCAGGCCCAGCCTGAGACCGGTGCGGCGGTTCCTGCTAACTTATCGGCCATACCCATCCTTACGCGCCCCCAACGATCATGCGCTTCGACCTGACCGACCTGCGGCTCTTCCTGAACATCTGCGAGGCCGGCACGATCACGGGCGGCGCCGAGCGCACCCACATCACGCTGCAGGCCGCCAGCGAGCGCATCCGCGGGATGGAGGACGAGCTCGGCGTGCCGCTGCTGCACCGGACCAAGTCGGGCGCGCAGATAACCGACGCCGGCCGCGCGCTCGAGCACCACGCGCGCACGGTGCTGCAGCAGATCGACCACATGCGCGGCGAGCTGCAGCAATACGGCCAGGGGCTGCGCGGGCATATCCGGCTGCTGTGCAACACGGCGTCGCTGAGCGAATACCTGCCCGACGCGCTCGCCGCGTATCTGCCGCTTCACCCGAAACTGTCGATCAGCGTCGAGGAGCGCTCGAGCCAGGACATCGTGCATGCGATCCGCAACAGGACGGCCGAGGTCGGCATCGTCGCCGATTCGGTCGGGCTCGGCGGGCTCGAACAGAAGCCGTTCAGAGAGGACTGGCTGATCGCGGTCGTGCCGGCCGGTCATCCGCTCGCCGCGCGCGACAAGGTCGCGTTCGACGAGATCGCCGACGCGGACTTCATCGGGTTGACCGACGGCAGCGCGCTGCAGGTCCATCTGGCGGACCAGGCGCGTGCGCTCGGCAAGCGGATCCGCTACCGTGTGCAGCTGAAGAGTTTCGATGCGATCTGCCGCGTGATCGCAAGCGGCGTGGGGATCGGCATCGTGTCGCGCCATGCGGCCGAACGCGCGATGCAGACGATGGACGTGCGGCTCGTCGAGCTGTCCGATGCGTGGAGCCACCGCAAGCTGACGCTCTGCGCGCGCTCGTTCGATGCGCTGCCGAAATACACGCAGGCGTTCGTGTCGTATCTGTCGGGCGACATGCCGCCACGCTGAACGTCGCGCGCGCCGCAGCAGCGTGGCGATACCCGAGGAGACATCGCAGCCATGACCGGACCCGAACTCGCGATGCACTATCGCGCCTACATCGACTGCCTGAACCGGCAGGACTGGCCGGCGCTCGCCCGGTACGTCGCCGACAACGTGATCCACAACGACCGGCCGCTCGGCCTGGCCGGCTATCGCGCGATGCTGGAGCAGGATTTCCGCGACATTCCGGATCTCCATTTCGAGGTCCGGCTGCTCGTGTGCGAACCGCCGCGCATCGCATGCCGGCTGCGCTTCGCCTGTGCGCCGAAAGGGACCTTCATGGGGCTCGCCGTCGACGGCACGCGCGTCACGTTCGCCGAGAACGTGTTCTACGAATTTCACGACGGAAGGATCCGGCAGGTGTGGTCGGTGATCGACAAGGCCGCGATCGAAGCGCAGCTTTAGCACGGCGCGGGACGGCCGCCAGGCGGGATCGACGAGCCGATACCCGGCCTGATTCGATTTGACTCTTTAGGGTAACGTTTTCCACCTAATCTCACCTAAAAACGCACTGCCCGGGCACCTTTCCGCCACCGCTGTCACTGCCGAGATATTCACGCCGCGCCGCAGCGAAAAAAACAGAAATCACGGAAATTTCTACGTGAATATGCCCTCTTCATGCACCTCGTGCTTTGGCCATTCGGGTTTTCACCGGCGCATCCGGCGCGAAAGCGCGTTGACATCGAATCCATCGAAGCCTAAATTTGGAAAACGTTTTCCTGTCATATCGGCGCGACGGCGGCCACGGCTCGCGCAGGGAGAACGCTTGCCTGCTCGAGTAGTGATTCAAGCCATCCGTCCACAGGGATCAGGGTTGCGAGACGGCGGCCGGGTCGGGCGTCGAGCGCGGCAACGGTTGAACCCGCCCGCCCTTCATTACCATTCGAACCTGGAGACACAATGCATACGCGCAGCAGATTCGCGCTCGGCGCCGCGCTCAGCGCCTTTTCCGTCCTGTTCGTCAGCGCATGCGGCGGCAACGACGTGACCGCCCCGCCGCCCTCGTCGCCGCCCTCGTCGCCCCCGCCGTCGACACCCGCGCTCGCACCGAACTCGCTGCAGGCGCTCGTCTACGGCGCACCCGACACCAGCGTGCCGGCCGGCACGACCATTCCGGTCACGATGATGGGCCAGATGCGTGCGCTGTTCGACCTGATCCGGAAGTCGCCCGACTTCACGCAGGTCGTCATGGATCTCGGCGACGGTTCGCCGGTTCACGTGCTCGACACGAACACCGGCGACAAATTCCTGCCCGGCAAGCTCGCGCTCGGCCTGTCGTACATCCTGATCGACATGAAGTCGAAGGGCGATCCGCAATACGCGAGCTACCTCGCAACGTACCAAACGATCACGACCGCGATGATGGCGCAGTCGGGCAGCAACTACACGTATGCGAACACGTCATGGGGCGAGTACTACTACCTCGTCGCGCTGAACAACCTGAAGGCGCACGGCATGCTCAACGAAGTCTTCAGCGACGCGATGCTCGCGACGCTGCAGCAACGGCTCACCTTCTGCGACATGTTCGGCCCCGATGCGAGCGGCAAGACCAGCACCTGTCCAGCCGCCGGCACGCCGATCGACATCGCGTCGCTCAACACCGCGCAGAACTACTATGCGGTGTCCTACGGAATTGCCGGCCTGCGGCAGAAACTCGGCTGGAGCAATCCGTCGTTCTCGTCGGCGGCCGATCCGGCCGTCGCGACGATGGGTGCGCGCGATGCGCTGCTGTACACACTGACGAACCACATCCGCAAGGATTCGTCGGGCGGGTTCTCCGACGAAGCGTCGAACACGCACACGACCTACTACGACCAGGCGCGCTTCGACCGCTACAGCACGCTGCTGATCGGTGAAGTGGTCGAGCGCACGTTCGAGATGGACAACGTGGCGAATCTCACGCCCGAACTGAAGGGCTATCTGCGCAAGTCGGTCGACCTGATCCTGCCGCAGCTGAACGCCAACGGCCAGGGCTTCAACTACGGCCGCTCGATCGGTCCGTACGGTGATTCCGCATTCATGGAGGTGCTGACGGCCGCCGCCAACGCCGGCGTGCTGACCGACCAGGAGAAGCAGGTCGCGTATGCGTTCATCTACCAGGCCGCGCATCGTTTCGACACGTACTGGTACGACCCGTCGCTGCCGACGCCGTCGGTGAACATGTGGGTCAAGGGTCGCGGCACCGACGCGTATCGCGGCAAGCCGCGCGTGATGGGCGAGAACTTCAGCCTGCTGCACCAGTACCTGTACGTGAACGCGTGGTGGAACAAGCTCGGCTTCGGCGGGAAGGCGCCGATGGCCGATGCGGACTACGGCGCATGGCTCGACGCGCTGCCGCGCTACACGCTGACCTGGTACAACCAGCCGACCGATGCCGCCCATCCGTACAGCGCCGCGCTGCTCACCGTGCGCGACGGCCGGCGCGTGATCAACCTGAACCTGAGCCAGGCGCCCGACTACAACTCGTACACGCCGTACTACCCGGTGCCGTTCTCGGACAAGCTGATCTACGGCACGACCGATCTCGGCTATGCGCTGTTGGTGCCGCAGGTGACGTACAACGCAAAGACGTACATTCCCGTCACGTACTACAAGAACCTGAACGTGCAGCAAAGCAACGGCCAGGTGATCGTGTCGTTCGATACGACGAAGTTCCGTCTCGCATCGAAGAACGCGGCATACACGACGGATCTCGATCTGCAGGTGCATACGGTGCTGACGTTCGCGCACGGCACCGTCTCGCGCAGCGATACGCTGAGTTCGGGCACGCTCACGGGCAACCTCGCGGTCGAGACGGACTTCACGTCGTTCGCGGATTTCGCGTCGACGCAGGCCAACGGCGACGGCGTGTCGGTGACGTACGCGAACAGCGCCGCGACCGGCTATACGGCATCCGGGTTCGACACCTGCGCGCTGTCCGCCTTCGACACGGTCAACGGTGCGACGAACCCGCTGTCGACGACGCCGATCGGCCAGCTGCATTCGAACTTCGCATGCAAGACCAGTCCGTTCGCGCTCGGTGCGGGCGCTACCCGCACGTTTGGGTGGACGCTGAAATACGCCGACCCGGCCTGAGCGGCATGGCCGCCGTTCCGTGAGCGTCCTCGAAGCCGGCTTTCGAAACCGGCTTCGGGGCATTCACGCCGGGCGCGCATCGCGCGTGTCGGCAATGCCCGCTCACCGCCACGCCGAAACCGCCATATAGGCGCCGAGCGCGATCATCCCGACGAAGAAGCAGCGCTTGAACGCCTTCTCGCTCATCACGCGCCGCGCGTACTGCCCGCCGATCATCCCCGCGAGCGCCGGCACGAGCGCCAGCGCCGATACGCCGAGATCGACCGTCTGCAGCGCGCCCGTCACGCGCAACTGCAGGCCGAGCGTGATCGTCGACGCGGTAAACGACAACCCGAGCGCCTGGATCAGGTCGTCCTTCGACAGGCGCAGCGCCTGCAGGTACGGCACGGCCGGCACGACGAACACGCCGGTCGCGGCCGTCACGACGCCCGTCAGGTAGCCGACCGCGGCCGACAGCCACTTTTCGTGACGGCCCGGCGCGGGCAGCCGCGCGGCGGCGAGCCCCCAGCCGCCGTATGCGACCAGCACGATGCCGAGTGCCGCACGGGTCCACGCGCTGCCGGCCGCGAGCGCGGGCAGCCCGCCCGTCAGCGTGCCGAGCGTCAGCCCGGCGAGCAGCGGCCACAAACGCCGCAGCAATGGCCCGAACGACGGGCCGAGCCACAACTGCCACACGTTGGTGATGAACGACGGCACGAGCAGCAGGCTCGCGGCGGCCGACGGCGGCATCGCGAGCGTCAGCAGCCCCATCGCGATCGTCGGCAGGCCGAGGCCGATCATGCCCTTGACCGCGCCGGCGAGCAGAAAGACCAGCACGATGATCGTCAGCGTATGCGTTTGCATGGCGGGGGTTCGGTCCGGTTGAATACGGCGCCGATGGTGAACCACCGTCACGCCGTCGGCCATCTGGCTTTGCCTGAGGCTGGCTCGGGCCCGCCTGGCGGGGCCTGTCACCCCGCTACCCCGCCACCCATCGCCTCATCGCCTCATCGCCTCATCGCCCCGTTGCCTCATCGCCTCATCGCCTCATCGCCCCGTCGCCCCGTCGCCCCGTCGCCCCACCATGCGCGCCGTTCAGGCACTGTGCGCCGGCCCCCGTCCCTGCTCGCTGTCGAGGTGCGCCATCTGCGCGGCCGGATAACGCTCGCCGGCAGCCGCCCCGGCGGGAACCGCCGTTTCGATGTGGGCGAGATCATCGACCGTTAGTTGCAATTTAGATGATGCCTGAAGCGCGTCCCGGAGTTGCGTACGCTTGCGTGCGCCGATCAGCGGCACGATGTCGTCGCCGCGCGACAGCGCCCACGCGATCGCGATCTGCGCCGGGTTGCTGCCCTTCTCGTCGGCGATCGCGCGCAGCGCGTCGACCAGCGCGAGGTTGTGCGCGAGGTTCTCTCCCTGGAACCGCGGGCTGGCCGCGCGGAAATCGCGCTCGCCCTGCCTCGCCGCACTCCAGCCGCCGCCGAGCAGCCCGCGCGACAGCACGCCGTAGGCCGTCACGCCGATCCCGAGTTCGCGGCACACCGGCAGGATGTCCGTCTCGATCCCGCGCGACAGCAGCGAGTATTCGATCTGCAGGTCGGCGATCGGCGCGACGGTCGCCGCGCGGCGGATCGTGTCGGCACCGACCTCCGACAGGCCGATGTGGCGCACGTAGCCGGCCTTCACGAGATCGGCGATCGCCCCGACCGTCTCTTCGATCGGCACCGCCGGATCGACGCGCGCCGGCCGGTAGATGTCGATGTGGTCGGTGCCGAGCCGCTTCAGCGAATACGCGACGAAATTGCGGATCGCCTGCGGCCGCGCGTCGTAGCCGACGAACGCGCCGGCCGGATCGCGCAGCGCGCCGAACTTCACGCTGATCAGCACCTGGTCGCGCGTGCGGCCGCGCAGCGCGTCGCGGATCAGCATCTCGTTGTCGCCCATCCCGTAGAAGTCGCCGGTATCGAGCAGCGTGATCCCGTTGTCGAGCGCCGCGTGCAGCGTCGCGATGCTTTCGTCGCGATCCGCCGGCCCGTAGAGATCCGACATCCCCATGCAGCCGAGCCCGATCGCCGATACCTGCGGGCCCGTGCGGCCCAGTTGACGCTTGTCCATGTCCGTTTCCTCGCGGTGGTGAGTGAATGAACCGGATTCTGGGCGTAACGCGGCGCGCGATAAACGCGAAACGCCCAACCAAATCATTCGACGCTGATTAACAATGGAGCCTGTCCCGATCCGCCACGTTTCCGCCCCGCATGGACCATCTGCATGCAATGCGCATCTTTGCGCGCGTCGCCCACCTCGGCAGCTTCACGAAAGCCGCCGAGCAGTTGCAATTGCCGCGCCCGACCGTCAGCAATGCCGTCCAGTACCTGGAGAAGCACCTGAAGGTGCGCCTGTTGCAGCGGACGACGCGGCGCGTCGCGCTGACCGCGGAAGGCGCGACCTACTACGAGCGCTGCACGCGGCTGCTGGCCGACCTGGACGACGCCGAGACGCTGTTCGACGAAGCCGGTGCGTCGCCGCGCGGCCTGATCCGCGTCGACCTCCCCGAGCGCTTTGCACTGGACAAGGTGATTCCGGCGCTCCCGGATTTCCACGCACGCTATCCCGACCTGCGCGTCGTGCTGAGCACGACCGACCGCTTCGTCGATCTCGTCGCCGACGGGATCGACTGCGCGGTGCGGGTCGGCGTGCTGTCCGACACGTCGCTGGTCGCGCGGCGCGTCGGCGAGATGGCGCAGATCAACTGCGCGTCACCCGCGTATCTTGCGCGATACGGCACGCCGCGCTCGCCGGACGATCTGCCCGACCACGTCGCGGTCGGCTATTTCTCGAGCCGCACGGGCCGCGAGCTGGACTGGGAATATGCGGACATGGATTCCGGCGCGCTGCAGACCGTGAAGATGCGCAGCGTGGTCGCGGTGAACAGCTCGCACGCGTATCTCGCGTGCTGCCTCGCGGGCCTCGGGCTGATCCAGGCGCCGCGCGACGGGCTCGCGCCGCTGCTGGAAGACGGCTCGCTGGTCGAGGTGCTGCCGGAATGGCATGCGGCGCCGCTGCCGGTGTCGGTCGTGTTTCCGAACGGCCGGCATCTGGCGCCGCGCGTGCGGATCTTCGTCGACTGGCTCGCGCACACGCTCGACGACGCGCACCGGGCGCAATGACGACGGCCGGCACCAGGGCAGCCCACCCCGGGCGCCGGCCGGTCAAGGGCACTCAGAACTTGTGGCGGATCGCGGCGCGCACCGCGAACTGGTTCGCCGACGACGACGGACCGTCCGTCCCGACCACGTAGCCGCCGTCGGCCGCGGTGCCCGTCTTGTCGCCGGCGACCTTCTGCCATGCGCCCTGCAGGTAGACGTCGGTGCGCTTGGACAGGCTGTAGTCGGCCATCAGCCCGACCGTGTGATATTTCGGCTTGAACGAACCGGCCGCGGCGTCGAACTTGCCGTCGGTATACACGTACTGCGCGCCGAGATAGAAATCGGGCGTGAGCTGGTACTTGCCGTTGATCTCGAAGTTCTGGAACCTGGTCGCCGTGAGCCCGAGGCCGTCGAACGTCGACGCCGGCAGGTAGACGGTCGACACCGGGTTCTTCACGTCGGTCTTCGTATAGACGAAGCCGACCGTCGCCGGACCGAACGTATAGTTGATGCCGCCGCCGAAGATCCGCAGGCGGTCGGCAACGAAGTTCGCGTCGTCGGCCGCGATCGCGCCCGCATTGCCGACGCCCGGGCTGTTCGCCTGCAGATACGCGGCCGCGACCTGCAGCCCGGCCAGTGAATACTGCGCGCCGATGCTGTACTGGCGGTTGGTCGAGAAGCCCGTGCTGTTGCTGAAGCTGTAGGTGCCGCCGAACGACAGCCCGTTCCAGTCGGGGCTCGCGTACTTGACCGTGTTGTTGACGCGGAACGAGTTGTCCGTGTTGTCGTTGTCGAACGGGTGCGAGAACAGCGTGCCGCCCCAGTTGCCGTTCGCGGTGAGCGGCGCGAGATAGTCGACGACCGCATCGTACTGGCGGCCGAACGTCAGCGTGCCGAAGCGCGACGCGCTCAGCCCGACGAACGCCTGGCGACCGAACATCCGGCCGCCCTGGTTGAACCGGCCGTTGTTCACGTCGAAGCCGTTTTCCAGCGTGAAGATCGCCTTCAGCCCGCCGCCGAGGTCCTCGCTGCCCTTCAGGCCCCAGCGGCTGCCCTGCGCATAGCCGCTCGCGAGCTGGTAATTGGTTTTTCCGACCCCGTTCACGCTCACGTTGTTCGTGTAGTTGAAGCCCTCGTCGATCAGGCCGTACAGCGTCACGCTGTCCTGCGCGAAGGCCGGCGCGGCGAAAGCGGCCAGCGCGGCGGCAAAAATGACGTGCTTCTTCATGACGGATCTCCGGAGCCGGGTGCCGGACAGGCCATTCGCCCGGCGATTGTTTGGTCTGTTTTATAGAAGTGGCCCGCAGGGCGGACTGCGCGGTGTGCGGCCGCGAGGACAAAATGGTGTCACGTCGCAAACCGCCCGTCCATCGGGGCGTGGGCGCGGCCAGCAAAGCGTTGCGCTCGTCCAACTGCCCTGTTCTTCCGATGCCATGAGCACGCTTATCGGCAGCGGCCGGCCGGCCCGCTATCCGCGTAAACCCGGACGACACCGCATCGGTGGCACAATGCGCATCCGTTCGTCATTTCTTCACGAATTCATGCTTCACCCCGATTCATGCGCGGCAGGTGCCGGCCGCGCACGCGGCGCGCGCCGGGAGGCGGCCCGATGACCGCCGCCGCCCGGGCCGGCCGCTACGCCGAACTCGATTTCTTCCGCGGCCTCGTGCTGCTGGTGATCGTCGTCGACCACATCGGCGGCAGCATCCTGTCGCGCGTGACGCTGCATGCGTACGCGCTGTGCGATGCGGCCGAGGTGTTCGTGTTCCTTGGCGGTTTCGCGACCGCCATCGCGTACAACTCGCTCGCCGAGCGCCACGACGAGGCCGCCGCGCGCCAGCGTTTCATCCGCCGTGCGTTCGAGATCTACCGCGCATTCCTCGTGACGGCCGGCCTGATGCTGCTGATCACCGCCGTGCTGAACGCGTTCTCGATCGACGGCCCTAACATGCCGACCAACGATCTCGACGGCCTACTCCACAAGCCGCTCGCCGCGCTGCGCGACATCCTGCTGTTCCGCCGCCAGCCGTATCTCGCGTCGGTGCTGCCGATGTATGCGTTCTTCGCGCTGCTCGTCCCGCTCGCGCTGCCGCTCGCGCGCACCCAGCCGTGGCTGATGCTCGCGTTCAGCGGCTCGCTCTGGTACGCGGCGCCGCACGTCGCGCGCTTCTTGCCGACCGTCGAAGGCGCACCGTGGGACTTCAACCCGTTCGCGTGGCAGTTCCTGTTCGTGCTCGGCGTGATCGCGCGCTGCCAGCCCGTCTACCAGACGCTCGCGCCGAAACCCCAGGGCTGGCTGCTGACGGCCGTATCGCTCGCGATCGTCGCGGCCGGCGCGTACTACCGGCTGCGCGTCGAGCCGTTCCCGACCGATCCGTCGATCAAGCAGAACCTCGGCGCGCTGCGGCTCGCGAACTTCCTCGCGATCGCGTGGCTCGCGGCCAAGCTCGTGCACCTCGGGTGGATGAAGAAGGTCGCGCACGCGATGCCGTGGATCGGCACGATCGGCCGCCAGGGGCTGCTGTGCTTCGTCGCCGGCACCGGCATCTCGCTCGCGGTCGACTCGCTGCTCTACCAGGCGACCGAAGGCTATCTCGACGTGCCGCTCGGCCTGGCTGCCGACGTCGTCGCGATGGGCCTGCTGTATCTCGTCGCGAAACTCTATGCGCCGCTGGTGTCGCGGCTGTCGTTCCCGTTCCGTACGCGGCGATGACGTGCCGCGCCGTCACGCGCCGCTGCTACGATAGCGGGCGCCTATCCTGAAACGCTTCGCCATGCGCCGACTCGCCCTTCCGTTCGCCGTCGCCCTGATCGCCGGCTCCATCGCCACCGCCCACGCCACGCCGGGCGGGCCCGCGGCTGCGCCGGCGACGTCCGCGCCCGCGATCGTCCCGCCCGCAACGGTCGCGCCGGCCGCCCAGGAACCGCCGGTCAATCCGGGCAGCAACATCGTGCTGCGCGCGTTCCGGTCGGCGTCGCTCAAGCGCGACTGGTCGTACACGGTCTACCTGCCGCCCGGCTACAACCCGGAAGGCGCGCGCTACCCGGTGCTGTACCTGCTGCACGGCAATGCCGGCAATGCAAACGACTGGATCACGCAGGGCCGGCTGCAGGCCACGGCCGACACGCTGATCGAACGCCGCGAGATCCCGCCCGTCGTGATCGTGATGCCGCAAGGCGGCACCGACTGGTACGTCGACCGCAAGGAGAAGATGCAGAGCGCGTTCCTGAACGACCTGCTGCCGGAAGTCGAAGCGCACTTCGCGGTGTCGAACCAGCGCGCGGGCCGCGCGATCGGCGGCGTGTCGATGGGCGGCTTCGGCGCGCTGCGTTTCTCGCTGCTCGAACCGGGCCTGTTCTGCGGCGCGATGCTGTTGAGCCCCGCGATCTACGCGAACGAGCCGCCGCTCAATTCCGCCGCGCGCTATGTCGGCGTGTTCGGCGACCGGCAGTTCGACCCGCGCGTGTGGCACGAGCTGAACTACCCGGCCCTGATGCGCGGCTATTTCGCGCGCAACTGGCGCGTGCCGATGTTCATCGCGGCCGGCGACGACGACCTGACGATCCAGGCCGAATCGAGCGTGCTGTACACGCAACTGCGCCGCGCGCAGAACCCGGCCGAACTGCGCATCGTCGATGGCGGGCACACGTGGGACGTGTGGCGCGGGGTGCTCGGGTCGGGGTTGAAGTACGCGCTGGAATGCGTGAAGTAATGCGTGACGTAATGGAGCCGGCCGACGCGTCAGGCAACCGCACGACGATTACCTGACGCCGCTTCCTACTCTGCGCCGGCGTCGCCGGCGCAAGGCGCGCGCCGCGCTGTCGCGCTGCCTCGCGCCCGATTCAATTCCACGCGTGACGCGCCGGCCGCACGCCGTTCAGGTAGTAGTTGCCGACGAGGTGATACTTCCACCGCACCGGATCGTGCAGCGTGTGCGTGCGCGCATTGCGCCAGTGCCGGTCGAGATTGTGTTCGGCGAGCGTCGACTGCGTGCCCGCCAGCTCGAACAGCTTCTCGCCCGCGAGCAGCGCGATCTCGGTCGTCAACACCTTCGCCTCGCCGACCGCGACCGATGCACGCGCGACATCGTCGTCGGTCACCGTGCCGCGCGCGCCGATCTCGTCGAGCGTGCGCGCCGCGCGTTCGAGCAGCGCTTCCGCCGCATGCAGCTGGATATGCAGACGGCCGATCTCGCGGACGATCAACGGATCGTCGGCCGCCCGTTCGACGCCGCTGTCGACCCACGGCCGCGTGCGCGTGCGCACGAACGCCTCCGTATCGGCGATCGCGGCCTTCGCGATGCCGGCATCGATCGCCGCCTGGATGATCTGCGACAGCGGGCCGTTGAGCGTCGGCTCGTCCGACACGCGCTGCGCGTGCAACACATGCGAAGCCGGCACGCGCACGCCGTCCAGCACCACCGTGCCGCTCGCGGTCGTGCGCTGCCCGAAGCCCGACCAGTCGTCGATCACGGTCAGCCCCGGCGTCGGCTGCGGAATGTAGGCGAGCCATGCCTGCTGCGCATCGTCGAGGCCGAGCACCGGCACGTAATGCGCGAACAGTGCGCCGGTCGAATAGAACTTCGTGCCGTCGACGACATAGTCGTCGCCGTCGCGCCGCACGCGCGTCTTCAGGTCGAGCACGTGCTTCGTGCCCTTCTCCGAGAAACCGTTGCCGAAGCGCTTGCCGCTCAGGATCTCAGCGAAGAAATGGCGCTTCTGCGCGTCGGTGCCGGCCAGCGCGATCACGTCGACCAGCCCGAAGTGGTTCTGCGGCAACTGCCCGAGCGACGCATCGGCCGCCGCGACGATCTTGATCACCTCGGTGAGCGTCACGTTCGAGACGCCCGCGCCGCCGTAGGCCTTCGGCACCGTGATCGCCCACAGCCCCGACTGCGAGAACCATTCGATCTCGTCGCGCGGCAGCCGGCGCTCGCGGTCCCGCTCGGCCGCCCCTTCGGCCAGCCGTAGCGCGAGTGCCTGCGCAACCGCGATCGCCTGTGCGTCGTCGGCGATCACGCGGGCCACCTGCGGTCTTGCGTCGGCCGGCCGGTCCTGAATCGTCGCGCTCGTATCTGACATCGGGCTCTCCTGTCGAATCACGAAAGCACTCAATCTAGCAGCGCGCCGCAGGCCGGCAAACCGAGCGATTCTCGTAACGATATTCCTTCGGATAACAAACGACATTGCACGGCACCGCATCCGCTTCCGCGCTTCGGCGTCGCAATCGACGCCCTGGCGTCGACGTTTCACGGCACCGTTCGCGTAATGCGCAGCGACGATAACGATCTGCGAATCCGTTATTGGAACGTGCGCGTCGTGCTTCCTATACTGGGCTCCCGGTGCAAACGGCCCCGCCCTACGAGGAACCCCGCATGACTTCGTCGCACGCAGATACCGAACTGTCCACCGGCACCGACTACGACGCACTCGCGAGCCGGTTCCGGCCGATCTTCGACCGGATTGCCGCCGGCACCGCCGAGCGCGAACGCCGCCGCGAACTGCCGTACGAAGCGATCGGCTGGCTCAAGGCCGCCGGCTTCGGCGCGATACGGCTGCCGGTGCGTGACGGCGGCGCCGGCGCGTCGCTGCCGCAGCTGTTCCGGCTGCTGACCGAACTCGCCGCCGCCGACTCCAATCTGCCGCAAGCGTTGCGCGGCCATTTCGCGTTCGTCGAGGACTGGCTGAACGCGCCGCCCGGGCCGCAGCGCACGACGTGGTTCGATCGTTTCGCGAGCGGCCAGCTCGTCGGCAATGCGTGGTCGGAGGCCGGCGACGTTCCGCTCGGCCAGACGATCACCAAGGTATCGGAGCAGAACGGCCGGCTCGTGTTGAACGGCCGGAAGTTCTACAGCACCGGCAGCCTGTTCGCGGACTGGATCGACGTGTTCGCGCAGCGCGAAGAGGATGGCAGCGACGTGATCGTCGCGATCGCCACCGGGCAGCCCGGCGTGATACTCGAAGACGACTGGGACGGCTTCGGCCAGAAAACGACCGGCAGCGGCACGACGCGCTTCGAGAATGCGGCGGTCGACGCCGACCACGTGATCGATTTCGCACGCCGCTTCAAATACCAGACCGCGTTCTACCAGCTGTTCCACGTCGCCACGCTGGCCGGCATCGGCCATGCGATCGTGCGCGACGCGGGCGAGCTCGTGCGCGGCCGCACGCGCGTGTACAGCCACGGCAACGCCGCGCGCGCCGGCGACGATGCGCAGCTCCAGCAGGTCATCGGCGAAATCGCGTCGTGGGCCTATGCGGCCGATGCGCTCACGCTGCGCGCCGCGCAGCCGCTGCAGCAGGCATACGTCGCACGCTTCGGCGACGACGACGAAGCCGAACATGCCGCCAACGTCGCCGCCGAAATCGAATCCGCGCAGAGCCAGCTCGTCGTGTCGGAACTCGTGCTGCGCGCGGCGACGCGCCTGTTCGACGCGCTCGGCGCATCCGCGACGCGCAGCACGACCGCGCTCGACCGTCACTGGCGCAACGCGCGCACGGTGTCGTCGCACAATCCGCTCGTCTACAAGGCGCGGATCGTCGGCGACTGGGTCATCAACGGACGCACGCCGCCGTTCGTCTGGCGCGTCGGCAACGGTGCGGGTGCGCAAGCCGGCACGGAAACGGGAGCCGCGCGATGAGCAAGACCATCCGCTTCAACGCGTTCGAAATGAATTGCGTCGGCCATCAGTCACCCGGCCTGTGGGCGCATCCGCGCGATCGTTCGTGGCAGTACAAGGATCTCGACTACTGGACCGATCTCGCCCGCGTGCTCGAACGCGGGATCTTCGACGCGATCTTCATCGCAGACGTGATCGGCTATTACGACGTCTACCAGGGCAGCAACTACCACGCGCTGCACCAGGCCGCGCAGATCCCCGTCAACGATCCGCTGCAGCTCGCCGCGCCGATCGCGATGGCGACCGAGCATCTCGGTATCGGCATCACCGCGTCGACGACGTTCGAGCATCCGTACACGTTCGCGCGCCGGCTGTCGACCGCCGACCATCACACGAAGGGCCGGCTCGCGTGGAATATCGTCACGTCGTACCTGGAAAGCGGCGCGAAGAACGTCGGCGACAACGGACTGCGCACCCATGACGATCGCTATGCGGTCGCGGCCGAATACGTCGAAGTGCTGTACAAGCTGTTCGAAGGCAGCTGGGAAGACGGCGCGGTCGTGCGCGATCGCGACGGCCGCGTGTTCACGCATCCGGAGAAGGTGCACGAGATCGGCCACAAGGGGCGCTTCTTCGACGTGCCCGGCTATCACCTGTGCGAACCGTCGCCGCAGCGCACGCCGGTGCTGTTCCAGGCCGGCGCGTCCGGCCCCGGCAAGGCGTTCGCCGCGCAGCACGCCGAATGCGTGTTCGTCGCCGCGCCGACCCGCCCGCAACTCGCGCGCTATGTCGCCGACGTGCGCGCGCAGGCCGCCGCCGCGGGCCGCGACCCGCACGACGTGCTGATCTACAACCTCGTCACGGTGATCGTCGACGAGACCGACGAGAAGGCGCAGGCCAAGTTCGACGAGTACCGTCGTTATGTGTCGTACGACGGCTCGCTCGTGTTCATGTCCGGCTGGACCGGCATCGATTTCGGCCAGTACGCGCCGACCGATCCCGTCCGGCGCGTCGAGACGAACGCGATCGTGTCGGCCGTCGAGCATCTGGCCGGCGGCGATACCGCGTGGACGATCGAGGAACTGGCCGCGTGGGGCGGCATCGGCGGGATGGGGCCCGTGTTCGTCGGCTCAGCGCAGACCGTCGCGGACATCCTGCAGGAATGGGTCGCCGCGACCGACGTCGACGGCTTCAATCTCGCGTATGCCGTTGCGCACGAAACCTTCGAGGACATCGTGCGCTACCTCGTGCCGGAGTTGCAGCGGCGCGGCGTCTATCCGACCGAATATGCGCCGGGCACGCTGCGCGAGAAGCTGTTCGGTGCATCGGCGCGGCTGCCGGACGCCCATCCGGCCGCGCGGTTTCGCGACATCGAACAGGTCAAGCGCGACGCGCAACAGGTGGCCGACTACGCGTGACGGCCAGCCGGGCTGGCCAGCCTGCACGAGAAAGGCCGGCCTTCCCGACGAACGCCCCCACGCAACTGCCGCACCGGTTGCCTGATGCACTGCCACTGATCGCGCCTGTCAGGTCAAAGCCACGTCCCGCCCTGCCGCTCGTTCGGTTCATCGGCGAGCGCGTCGAAATCGTGAATCCAGTCCAGGTGATGCAGCACGCTGTCGCGCTCGCCGAGACGCGCATTGCGCGCCTGCGCGGCCGGCCCCTCGGGCAGATGCAGCACGTCGGCCGCGGAGATCGACGCGTACTGCACCTTGCGCGTGCGGCCGCGCCGCAGCCGCTCGTACGCTTCCTGCGCCTCGCGCCAGTTGCCGCGCCCGGCCTTCGCCAGCTGCGCGGCCAGCACCATCGCGTCCTCGATCGACTGGTTCGCGCCCTGCCCGTGATGCGGCACCAGCGCATGCGCGGCGTCGCCGATCAGCGTCACGCGCCCGCGGCTCCAGCGGCCGAGCGGCGGCCGGTGGAACAGCCCCCAGCGCTGGCTGATCGGCACCGCGGTGATCATCTGCACCACCGCCGGATGCCAGTCCTTGAACAGGCGCAACTGCTCGCCCTCTTGCGCCGGCATGACCCAGTCGCGCGACGGCCACGGCGACGGATGACGCTCGACCAGCAGGAAGTTCTGGTCGCCGTTGTCGCCGATCGGATAGTGCAGCAGATGGCCGTGCGGCCCGACCCAGAACTGAATGGTCTCGGGATCGGGCAACAGGTCCATCCGCTCGGCCGGCACCACGCCGCGAAAGCCCGAGCACCCCGAATACAGCACGTCGTCGTAGCCGAGCATCCAGCGCCGCGTGATCGAACGCGCGCCGTCCGCGCCGATCACGAGATCGGCGTCGACGCGTGCGCCGTTGGCGAAGCTCAGCGTGACGCGATCCGGATGCTGCGCGAGATCGACGAGCCGATGGCCGAGATGAATCTGCTCGACACCGACCGCCTTCGACAGGATCGCCTGCAGGTCCGCGCGATGCACGCCCCAGTACGAGCCGCCGAACTGCCGGCGATAGTCGGGTTCGCCGCGATGATGGCCGATCACCGTGCCGCTGCGCCCGTCGCGATAGACGAGGCCGGGAATCTCCGCGCACACCGCGTCGAAAGCCGGCCGTAATCCCATCCGTTCGTAGAAGCGCGTCGCGTTGGCCGACAGCGCGACGGCTGCCCCCACCTCGCGCAGCACGTCGGTCTGCTCGTACAGTTGCGCGTCGATGCCCAGCTCGCGCAATGCAAGCGCCAGCGTCAGGCCGCCGATGCCGGCCCCGACGATCGCGATCCTCAGATTCGTCTGCATGATGAACGTGTCTCCGATATTCAGATGGTGAGTGGTCGAGGCCGCGGCGCGCGTGCCCCGCCCGGCGCGCCTGTCGAACGCGAACGCCGTATCGGTATTTTCAGCAGCGCCCCCTTATCCCACAATAAAATGCAGGGAATCTGCTTCATCACTGACCGGAATGATCGGAGACAACCCGGAACCATGGAACTGAGCGAGATCGACCTCAATCTGTTGCTGCTGTTTCAGCGACTGATGCAGGAGCGGCGCGTGTCGACCGTCGCCGAGCAGATGAACATGAGCCAGCCGGGCGTCAGCAACGCGCTCGCGAAGCTGCGCCGGCGGCTCGGCGATCCGCTGTTCGTGCGCGGGCCGGGCGGCGTGGTGCCGACACCGTTCGCGCTGCGCCTGGCCGAACCGGTTGCGCACGCGCTGTCGACGCTGCATGCCGCGCTCAACCCCGAGACCGGTTTCGATCCGCTGCGCGCATCGCGCACGATGACGATCGGGATGACCGATATCGGCGAAGTCGTGTTCCTGCCCGCGCTGCTCGAACACCTGTCGCGCACGGCACCGGGCATCGCACTCAATACGGTGCGCAACACGAGCGTCAACCTCGCCGACGAGATGGCCGACGGCCGCGTCGATCTCGCGATCGGCCTGCTGCCGCAGTTGCAGGGCGGGTTCTATCAGCGCCGGCTGTTCGATCAGCGCTACGTGTGCCTGTTCCGGCGCGGGCATCCTCTCGAGGACGCGCCGCTGACCGTCGACGCATGGCGAGCGGCCGAGCATCTCGTCGTGGTGTCGGCCGGCACCGGTCACGGCCAGGTGGACGAATGGCTGAAGCGCCGCCGCGTGAAGCGCCGCGTGCGGCTGACGGTGCCGCATTTCATGAGCGTCGGCTATATCCTGCAGCGCACCGACCTGATCGCGACCGTGCCGGAACACCTGGCGCTGCAGCTCGCCGCGCCGTTTTCGCTCGGCTGGCGCGCGTTGCCGGTCACGCTGCCGGGCGCGCCGATCCACATGCTGTGGCATGCGCGCGTGAATCAGGATGAAGGCAACCGGTGGCTCCGCGATGTCGTGGTCAGCCTGTTCGCGCAAGCCGGAACGCGCGAACGCAAGGCCGCGCCGACGCGCAAGGCATAGCCGCTCGCGTCGCGAAATCCGGTGTGCGCGGTAGGATGTCGCTTCAACCGGCGCGGCGGGTCCATCGCGCGCCCGCCGCCGCTTTCCTCACCCAACCCGCAGGAAATCAAGCCATGTCTGTCTCGAAGAAGTTCGCCGCCGTCACGGGCGCCGGATCCGGCATCGGTCGTGCCGCGGCAATCGCGCTCGCGAACGCCGGATTTGCCGTCGCGCTGCTCGGACGCAAGGAAGCCTCGCTGCGTGAAACGAAAGAGGCGATCGTCGCCGCCCATGGCGACGCACACGCGTTTCCGGCCGACGTCACCGACGAAGCGTCGGTCGAACACGCGTTCGCGCAGATCGCGCAGCGGTTCGGGCGGCTGGACGTCCTCTTCAACAATGCCGGGCGCAATGCGCCGGCCGTGCCGCTCGACGAACACGAGTTCGACGTATGGAACGACGTCGTCGCGACGAACCTCACGGGCGTCTTTCTGTGCGCGCGGGCCGCGTGGCGCGTGATGAAGGCGCAAACGCCGCAGGGCGGCCGCATCATCAACAACGGCTCGATCTCCGCCTATACGCCGCGCCCGAACACGATCGCGTACACGGCCACCAAGCATGCGGTGGCCGGCATCACCAAGTCGCTCGCGCTCGACGGCCGTGCATACAACATCGCGTGCAGCCAGATCGACATCGGCAACGCGGCCACGTCGCTGACGGATCGCATGACGGAAGGCGTGCCGCAGGCCGACGGCCGCATGGCGCCCGAGGCGCGGATGGACGTCACGCATGTCGCGAATGCGGTCGTTCAGATGGCGACTCTTCCGCTGGACACGAACATCCTGAACATGACGATCATGGCGACGACGATGCCGTTCGTGGGACGGGGATAAACACGTGCAGCTGACGGTGCCGGGCGCCCCATGTTCCGTCAACCCCTCCTCGTCTTCTTGCCAATCGGCGGGGGCTTGCCTATGACGAACTGACGGCGGTCCTTGCCCCGGATCCAAAGCGGCGCGTTACCGCGCCCGCTCCACTCCTTGCCGCTCGCCGGATCACGATAGCGCGCCGGCAGGGCTTTCACGACGTACGCCCCCCGACGGCCGTTGCGGCCGACCAGGTCGCGATGCTTGATCGCATAGGTGTCCATCAGCGCGTGAACCTCCGCGATCGCATCGATGCGTTCGCGTGCGCGGGCGCGCTCGATTTCCTCGTCCAGTTCCGCCAGCTCCACCACGAGCTGCGCATAGGTCTTCCTCACGCTCATCTTCTGCTTCCTGCCTCGCATCCGCATGCGAAGCGATATGATTCGCATGACTAATGGACTGTTTCACCACGTCCCGGGAGGGCCGCATTCACTCGATCGTCACGCTGCCGACCCGGTGTACGGAAAACGGCCATCCGCCGCACATCGACGCCGCGACGACGCATGCGTGCGGATACGATCGTTCGCCCACGACCCGCCCATGGCGGACATTCAGGTGCACGATCGCGCGCCACGTTTCACATATCAAGTGATATTTGAAATGCCATCGTAATGGTATCCATCTCAAATATCAACTGATATCCTTCCGCCCATGAACATGGCGCCCCTTCCCCCGCGGCTGACCCGCGAAGAAAGTCGACTGCAGACCCGCGCGCATTTGCTTGCCGCGGCGAAGCGGCTGTTTGTCGAGCGCGGCTTCGGCGCCACGTCGCTCAGGGATATCGCGGCCGAGGCCGGCTACACGCAGGGCGCGTTCTATTCGAATTTCGCGAGCAAGGAAGCGTTGTTTGTCGAACTGATGCTGGAGCGCTCGAAGACGCAAGTGGCCGACATCGCCCGGGCGCTGAGCGACCCGTCCGCGTCCGGGGACGACATACTGGATGCACTGGAAGTGTGGTCGCAGACGGTCGATGCCGAGCCCGAGTGGTCGGTGCTGGGCGTCGAGTTCAAGCTTCAGGGGCGTCGCAATCCCGCTTTTGCGACGGCATCGCAGGCGTTGCTGGACACCCACCGCGACGGCCTCGCCTATTGCATCGAACAGATTTTCGCCAGATTCAAGAAAGTGCCGCCCGAGTCGCCGGCCGTCCTGGCCGTGTCGTTCATGGGGCTCTCGCAAGGGCTGTCGCTGCAACAGTCGATTCTGTCCGAAGTGCCGATCGGGCACATGATCATGGTGTTCCTGCGCAGCTTGCTGGCCTCCGCGGAGCCCGTGCGTTGACCTGTGAGGTCGCGGGCGCGAAAGGACTGACCGGCTCCGCGATCGGGCCGGATTACGCGTGATGCGGCGGCATTGCATCGCATGCGAACGGGTGACGCCACACCCGCGCGACTCATCGATCGTGATAGATCGCGAGCCAGACCGACCGTTCTTCGGGATGCGTCCACGCGACACGATGCCGGCAATGCGGTTCGATCAGCACGTAGTCGCCGGGGCGCATGTCGTGCAGCGTCGCGTCCGCTTCGAACTCGAGCACTGCGGCACCTGACAGCAGCACGACCCATTCGGCGCGCGAATCGTCGTACCAGAATCCATCGGGACTCGTGTGCCCCATCGACACGATCCGCTCGACGTTCAGGCGCGATCCCGCGACGAGCACGTCGACGCGCTCGTCGTCGCCGCGCGCACCTTCGAGGCTGAACAGGTTGCCGGTCTGGCGTTGCATGGTTCGACTCCGGGTCGGCCTTCGGCTGAAGGCGAATGACGCCAATGTAGCGCGAAGGCCGGCATCGCGGCGAACTTGTTTGCGGGTTCCGGCAAGCGCTGCATTCACGCGGCCGCCTCGGCGTCGATATCGCGCGCCGTCGGTTCATGACGCACGATCAGCAGGAACACGATCGGCGTGACCGCGCTGACCGCGACGACCCAGAACATGTCCGTGCCGAGACGGGCCTGCAGGATCGGCAGCACGAACAGCGCGAGCGCCTGGCCGATCCCGCACAGCGAGCGCCCGAAGCCGACACCGGTGCCGCGGATCGCCGCCGGATACGACAGCGTCGGATAGATCATCATCTGCGCACCCGGCCCGAAACCTTCGGCGAACAGCCAGGTGCCGAGCATCAGCAACACGAGGCCGATTGCGAATGCGCCGTGCGGATGCCCCGCCAGCGCGAGCGCGACGAGTGCGACGAACTGCAGCGCGAACCCCGCGATCGCGACGTGACGCGACGGATATCGATACGCGAGACGCATGCCCAGCAAACCGCCCGTCAACGCGAACAGCACGTTCAGCGCAAGCGACGCCGCGATCGTCTCGAACACGCCCGCGCCGAGAAACTGCGACAGGATCGACGGCAGGAAGAACGCGATCGCCGTGTATTCGAACGGAATGCACAGGTTCATCACGCTGGCAACGATCGTTCGGCCGAGATACGGACGCTGGAACAGCACGCGAATCCGCACGGGCGGCGGGCTCGGCTCGCGCGGCGCGTCGTCCGCTTCATGGGCGTGAATGCCGTACGACTCGCGCAGGATGCGCGCGGCATTGGCCAGGTCGCCCTGATTCGCGGCCCACAACGGCGATTCGTTCATGAAACGATTCCGGACCAGGATGATGACGAGCGCCGGCACCGCGCCGAAGATCAGCGACGCGCGCCACAGCCAGCCCGCATGCTCGGCCGGCAGCAGGAAATACATGCCGAAGATCAGCAGGAAGCACACCGACGACGCCACGTACCACATCGGGCACCATGCGGCGAGCCGCGACGCCTTGTTGCCGCGGCCGTTGAACTTCGAGAACTCCGCGAGAAACGCCATCGCGACGGGCAGGTCGATGCCGACCCCGAGCCCCATCACGAAGCGCGCGGCGATCAGCACCCAGACGTTCGGCGCGAGCCCGGCCGCGATCGCCGCGACGACGAAGAACAGCATGTCGGCCATGAACACCTGATAACGGCCGATCCTGTCGGTCAGCCATCCGCCGATCAGGCTGCCGAAGATCGTGCCGATCATGATCGCCGAGCCGACCAGCCCCGTCAGCGCGGGCGTCAGGCCGAATTCGCGCGCGACGTCGTCGATGCCGTACGACAGTGTCGTCAGGTCGTACGCGTCGAGAAACACACCGCCGAGCGCGAGCAGCACGATCATCCGCGCGTGGCTGACGGAACTGTCCGTCGTATTGATCAGGCGCGCCACGTCGCTCACGGAGCGGATGGGCGCGGAAACCGGCGTGACTGCGTTCAGATCGATCGAACTCATCGCATTCCCTTGTTCGCCGCATGGCCGGCGATGTCCACATGGAGACAGGAACCCGACACGTGCATGCACGCTCGCCATCAACTGAAAAGTGGATGCTGGAGCGTCGACACACAGGCATTCGGGTTCCGGAAGCGACGATTCTGTTCCCGCGATCCGGCATTCCCAACCGATATAAACCGATAAATTATTCGGTGTACGTCATAAAGTTTCGCGGCCGCGTACGCCTGGCAGGCACGCGCAGGTGCAATCGCGACCGCGGCGGGCTCGAGGCAATTCGAGCGCGGCCACGCGCCTGCGTGTCGCGCCACGCGTCATGCCGGCGGCTGAAACGCGACGACCTTGTTCCGGCCGGTCGCCTTCGCGTAGTACAACGCTTCGTCGGCAGCCTTGATCACGGCCTCGGCCTCGGCATCGTGCTCGGGCGTCCAGCTCGCCAGACCGATACTGGCCGTGACATGCCCGTGTTCGCTGCCGGCGTGTTCGAGCGGCAGCTCGTCGATCGCCGCGCGAATCCGCTCCGCAATCTGGGCGGCACCCGTCTCGGAGGTATCGGGGAGCAGCACGACGAATTCCTCTCCGCCATAGCGGGCTGCGGTGTCGGCCGGCCGGCGAATGTTGTCGCCGATGCAGCGCGCAACCGCAGCCAGCGCATCGTCTCCCGCCTGGTGGCCGTAGGTATCGTTGTAGGCCTTGAAGCGGTCGACATCGACGAACAGCAACGAGAACACCGATCGCGCGCGCCGCGCGCGGCGCCATTCGCGGTCCAGCACTTCCGCGAAGCTGCGGCGATTGTTCAGGCCGGTGAGACCGTCGGTGCGGGCGAGCAGCACGAGTTCCGACTCGGCGCGCATCCGGCGCCGGAGTTGCGTGCCGAGCACGAAGGACACCCCGATGAACGCGGCGCCGAACGTCGCCACCAGCGCGCCGATCGTCACGGCGCGGTGCCGCCAGGCCGCGTAGATATCCTGCTCCGCCTCCGCGACCATGATGATCAGCGGGAGCTTGGGTAGATGTTTGAAGTAATAGAGACGGCGCACCCCGTCGATCGACGACGTTTCAGAGAACGAGCCCTCCGGCGCGGTCTGGAATCGCCGGAAGGTCGCGGCTTTGCTGATGTTGCGCCCGATGGTATGCACGTCGTACGGCTGGCGCATCACCATCACGCCGTCGTTGCCGATCAGCGAGATCGAGCCATGCTGCCCCAGCGACAGGCCGGCGAACAGTTGATGGAAATACTCGAGGTTGACCGCGATGAGCACGACGCCGGCAAACGAGCCGTCCGGGTTCGAGATCCGCCGCGAGAGCCCGATGCTGGGCGAGCCTCTTCGCAGGCGCGATATGAACGGATCGCTGACGTAGAGCCCTGCGTCCGGATTGTCGCGGTGGATGGTGAAATACTTGCGATCGGCGAAATTGCCGTGACGCGGCTCGTCGCCGGCGGAATCGAGGACGATGTTGCCGCCGGCGTCGAGCACCAGCATCGAGCCGAGAAACTCTGCCGTCATGGCGTGATCGAACAGCACGGCGCGCCGCAAGCTCGCGGGCGCGGTCATCACGTCGTGACGTTGAAGCCCCGCGATGACAGCCTGCAGCGACAGGTCGTAGAGTTCGAAATTGCGTTCGATGTCGCGCTCGGCGATCAGGCCGAGATTGCGGGAGGTTTCGCTCGCCCGCGCGAGCGCGTCGTTACGGCTCTGGAACAGCTGCAGCACGCACAGACCCATGAGCGCGCACGCAATTACGATACCGATCACGACGATGGTATAGGGCGCCGTCGACCTGAATTGCATGTGTCTCCTCGATGATCACGCTCGTGCGCGGCGCACGACGCGATTACCTCATACTAAATAACGTGCGGGGACATATCAAGCGGGGTTGCCCCGGTCACCGCGCGGCATGGCGCACGATGCCGGGATGCTGCACAACCGGCCCTCACACATCCGGATCCGGAATCCGCGCCGACTGAATCACGACCAGCGTATCCCCCGCCTCGATCCGGCACGGTGGATCCTCGTAGAACGAATGGATCTTCCCGCAGCGATCGAGCCCGACGACGATCGCACCCGGCACGACGTTCGTCATGCAGCCGATTTCGTGCGGCAATGCCTCGCGCTCCAGCAGCGTCGCGCGCCCGCGCGTCGACAGCATGTCGTTCACGAACGGCACGATGTAGCGGCTATGCACCGCATCCGCGAGCAGCAGCGCGCCGATCTTCGTCGACGACACGATCACGTCCGCGCCCGCCTGC